>JAJZFF010000295.1 GCA_021805485.1 Pseudomonadota bacterium | reverse complement strand
CCTCGTGCCGCCGTTCGGTAGCGCCAGCGTCAGCGCCGCGCGCAGGCAGGCCGCCGCGAGCCCCGCCGGCGCGGCGCGATCGATCAGGAACCCGTTATGCTCGATGAAGACGGCATCGCGCGCGGCGTCGCCGCTTTCGCCGAGATGCAGGCACGAGCGGGCGAGCCGGCGCGGGCGGCGGTTGAACAGGCCGAGGGCCAGAACCCGGCCAGACTCCTCCGCCCGCAGCAGGACGGGATCCGGAAAGCGGGCGGCATAGGTGCAGCCGGTCCAGCTCCAGCCCTGGAAGAACGAGCCGTCCGAGCGCGCTTCCAACGCCTGCCAGGTCTCGGCGAGCAGCGCAGGCGCCGGGGCGGCGGCGAGGATGAGACGCGGCATGGCTGGGTCGGCTCGTGAAAACCAGGAACGGTGAAGGAAGCGTGCGGCGGCCCCGGTGGACTCTGCATGTCAGGACGGGCATGAACGCAGCAGGGAGTGAACGGCCCATGAAAGAGACGCTATTCTATCTTCTGTCCAGCTTCTGGACCGGCGCGGTGCATGCCGCCACCCCGGGACATGGCAAGACCATCGCCGCGGCCTATATTGTCGGCGCGCGCGGCAAGCCGATCGACGCCGTCATTCTCGGCGTGTTCGTGACCCTCTCGCACGTCTCGGGCATCGTGATGGTCGGTGTGGCGGCCTCGATCGGCTCGGCCTGGCTCGTGCCGCAGCGGATCGAGGTGGACCTGGCGCTGGCCATGGGGCTGGTTGTCGTCGTGCTCGGGCTGTGGATGCTGTGGACGCAGCGCGCGCTGGTCCGTGTCGCGCTCGGCCTGCCGCCCGCCGCCCTCGGGCATCATCACGGGCACGGTCACCACGACCACGACCATTCCCACGACCACGACCACGACCATGACCATTCCCACGAGCCCGGCGGCGCCGTGTGGCACAGCCACGGCTGGGGCCGCGCGCACGCGCACCAGCTGGACGTCATCACCGACAACCGGCCCAAGCTCGGCGTATTGCTGACGCTGAGCATCGCCGGCGGCCTGCTGCCGGACCCGACCGCGCTGGCCATTCTGCTCGCGGCACTGGGCAATGGCCGGGTGGTGCTGGGGCTGCTGACGGTGCTGGTGTTCAGCATCGGCTTCGCCGCCGCCCTGACCCTGGTCGGGGTGGTCGCGGCCAAGATCGGCGAGCGGGTGCTCGGCTGGCTGGACAGTATCTGGCTGACCCGGGTTCAGGTGGCGACGACGCTGCTGATCCTCGGCATGGGCATCGTGCTCACCCTGCGCGCCGCGATGATGCTCGCCGCCTGAGGCGGTGCTCAGCCCGGCTCGCCGCTCCAGCGCGCCGCGGCCGCCTCGTCCTCGGCGCGGGCCTCGACCCAGTGCGCCTCGCCGTCGGCGAAGCATTCCTTCTTCCAGAACGGCGCCCTGGTCTTGAGCCAGTCGATGAGGAAGGCGGTGGCGGCGAGCGCCGCGTCCCGATGGGCAGCGGCGGCGAGGACCAGAACGATCGGCGCCCCCGGTTCGAGGCGGCCGATGCGGTGGATGAGCGTGCAGCCGAGCAGGTCCCACCGCCGCTCCGCCTCGGCGGCGATGCGGGCGAGCGCCGCGGCGGTCATGGCCGGATAATGTTCGAGCGTCATCGCCGTCAGGCGCCGCCCTCCCGAGATCTCGCGCACCGTGCCGACGAAGGCGCCGACGCCGCCGATGTCGCAGCGCCCGGCGGTGAGTGCGGCGAATTCCGCCGCGAGGTCGAACGCCCCGTCCTGCACGAGGACCCTGGCCATCTCAGCCGCCCGTGACCGGAGGGAAGAAGGCGACCTCGTCGCCGGCGGCGAGCGGCGTGTCCGGGCCGGCGAATTCCTGGTTGACGGCGCAGCGCACCAGCCGGCCCTCGGCAAAGATGGCGCCATAGCGATCGTCGCGCCGGCGCAGCCAGGCGATCAGCGTGCCCACGCTGTCCACGCCGTCGGGCAGGGCCAGGCACTCCTCGCCGAGCCCGAGCCGCTCGCGCAGCCAGGCGAAATAGAGGATGTGCAGCGACCGCGCGCGCATGGCCCGCTACTGCGCCGGCTTGGCGGTATCGACCCCGGGCATCTCCGCCGGCGGGTTGGTCTGGCCCGAAGGGGATTGGCCGGATGGGGACTGACCGGACGGGGTCTTCCCGGACGAGGTCTTGCCTGACGAAGTCTGGCTCTGGGACGGCTTGGCGGAGGCGCTCGGGATGGTGCGGATGGTGCCGTCGGGCATGATGACGGTGCTGGTGCCGTCGCCGTTGGGGATCACCACGGGCTGGCCGGCCGAGGATGGCGGCGCGCCCCTGGTGGGCGGTGTCTCCATCGGGCGGAGCTTCTTCATCCCTTCGTTTTCCTGCTGCTCGAGCTCGCTCAGCGTCGGGATGGGCTTGATCGGACCCGGCCAGATATTGCCCGGCTCCGGCTGCAGCGGCGCCTCCTCGGTGATGACGCCGCGCGCGTTCAGCATCGTCTCGCTTTCGCCCAGCGGAGCGTTCGGCGTTGCGCGGAACGTATGGGTATTGCCGAAGAAATCATCGAAGCCGCAGCCCGCGAGCAGCAGCGGAAGAACGATGGCGGAGCGGCGCATGCGGTCGGTTCCTATCTGGCTCGCCTTGCGGGCCCGCACTGTGCCAAGGCCGTGCCCGCGGCTCAAGGTGCGGAAGTGGAAAGATCGGCGCGCGCGGGCAAATCGGCAAGCCGGGCAAGAATCCACTCGGCGATGGCGGCGGGGTCGCCGAGCGGCAGCAGCGGCACCGGCGGCATCGTCGCCGGTGGCGCGTCGGCGGCGACCGCGATGACGCCGGGCTCGGCCGGCCAGATCGGCGGCTTCGCCAGCGACGGGCGGTGCACCTCGATCTTGGCGAAGGCGTGGGTCTTGAAGCCCTCGACCAGCACGAGATCGACCGGGTCGAGCCGGGCGAGCAGCGCCGGCAGCGGCGGCTCCTCGCCGCGCAATTCGTGCATCAGGGCGAATCGGCGGCCGCTGACCACCAGCACCTCGTGCGCGCCCGCCTCGCGATGGCGGTAGCTGTCCTTGCCGGGGCGATCGAGGTCGAAGCCGTGATGGGCGTGTTTCACCGTGGACACGCGCAGCCCCCGCGCCACGAAGCGCGGCAGCAGCGCGGTGAGCAGCGTCGTCTTGCCGCTGCCGGACCAGCCGATCAGCCCGAGCAGTTTCACTGGCCTGGCGAGGTCCCGCTCGGCGCCTGGCGCGCGGGCGGCGAGACATGGCGCAGCCCGGCGGTGAGGTAGTCCCAGCCGGTGACCAATGTCAGCAGAGCGGCGATCCAGAGCAGCGCCTCGCCGATCGCCGACACCGGCAGGCGGCCCAGCCCGAGCAGCGCCGCGGTGCTGTCGCCGGCGAGCAGCGTGCCGAGCGCGACCATCTGAACGCCGGTCTTCCATTTCGCCAGCCGCGTCACCGGCAGGCCGACGCGCACGCTGCCGAGATATTCGCGCAGGCCGCTGACCAGAATCTCGCGCAGCATGATGACCACGGCGGGATAGAGGCCCGGGCCGGACAGCCGCGCCCGGCCGACCAGCATCATCAGCACTGCGCCGACCAGGAGCTTGTCGGCGATCGGGTCCAGCATGCGGCCGAAATCGGACATCTGCCGCCATTCCCGCGCCAGCTTGCCGTCGAGATAGTCGGTGATGCCGGCGATGGCGAAGATCACACTGCTGGCGAGATCGGCCCATGGCTGCCCGGTGGCGACCAGCGCGACCAGGAGCGGGATCGCGGCGATGCGCGAGAGCGTCAGGAGGTTGGGCAGGTTGGTCAGCATCGGGCCCCAGGATAAAGGGATTCGGTGCCCGGCGGAAACCACGACAGCGGAAACCACGACGGCGGGCAGGGATCAGCGGGCGCGGCTCTCATAGACGAGCATCGCGTGCCCGTCGCGGGTAAAACGGCCGCATTCGGTCATGCCAATGCCGCCGAGCACGGTGCGGGAGGCGAAATTGTCCTCCCGCGCCACCGCGACGATGCGCGGAATGCGGGCCACGTCATGGGCGTAGCGCAGCACCGCTCCGGCTGCCTCGCGCGCCAGGCCCTGGCCGCGCATCTCCGGCCACAGCGCGAAGCGCAGCGCCAGCCCGAGCCCGTCCGGCCGCTCCATCACCCCGGCGATGCCGAGAAAGGCGCCGCTCTCGCGTCCCCGCACGCTCCACAGCCCGACGCCATGCTGGCCCCAGAAGCGGATCTCCTCGGCCAGCTCCTCGGCCGTGCGCTCCGGCGTGCGCACGCCGCCCAGCATGATCGCGAACACGCGCGGATCGGCCTTCAGCGCCGCGAGGTCCGGCAGGTCGGCGAAGCCGACCGGGCGCAGCACCAGCCGGCCGGTGGTGATGACCCGGGCCGGATGCATGGCCAGCGGCGCGGGCGCGGGCGGACCGCTCAGCGGGTCAGCGGGTGATACTTGATGCGGTGCGGCTCGGTGGCGTCGGCACCGAGGCGGCGGCGCTTGTCCTCTTCGTAGGCCTGGAAATTGCCCTCGAACCATTCGACATGGCTGTCGCCCTCGAAGGCCAGGATATGCGTCGCCAGCCGGTCGAGGAACCAGCGGTCATGGCTGATCACCACGGCGCAGCCGGCGAAGGCGCCGAGTGCATCCTCGAGCGCGCGCAGCGTGTCGACGTCGAGATCATTGGTCGGCTCGTCGAGCAGGATGACGTTGGCGCCCGATTTCAGCATCTTGGCCAGATGCACCCGGTTGCGCTCGCCACCGGAGAGGATGCCGACGCGCTTCTGCTGGTCCGAGCCCTTGAAGTTGAAGGCGGCGACGTAGGCCCGCGAGGCGACCGAGCGCTTGCCGAGCTGGATCACCTCTTCGCCGCCGCTGATTTCCTGCCAGACCGTCTTGGAGCCATCGAGACTGTCGCGGCTCTGGTCGACATAGCCGAGCTTCACCGTGTCGCCGACGGTGAGCTTGCCGGCATCGGGGGTCTCGTTGCCGGTGATCATGCGGAACAGCGTGGATTTGCCCGCGCCGTTGGGGCCGATGATGCCGACGATGCCGCCCGGCGGCAGCTTGAAGCTGAGATCCTCGATCAGCAGCCGGTCGCCGTAGCCCTTCGTCAGATGCTCGGCGACGATGACGGTGTTCGCCAGGCGCGGCCCGGGCGGGATGACGATGTCGGCGACGCCCCCGGCCAGCTCCTGGGACTGGGCGAGCATGTCTTCGTAGCGGGCGATGCGGGCGCGGTTCTTCGCCTGGCGGGCGCGCGGCGAGGCGGCGATCCATTCCTGCTCGGCGGCCAGCGCCCGCTGGCGTGCGCTCTCCTCCTTCTCCTCCTGGGCGAGCCGCTTGCGCTTCTGCTCCAGCCACGCGGAATAGTTGCCCTCGTAGGGGATACCGCGGCCGCGCTCGATCTCGAGGATCCAGTTGGTGACGTTGTCGAGGAAGTAGCGGTCGTGGGTGACGACGATGACCGTGCCCTGGTATTCCCGCAGCGTGCGCTCCAGCCAGGCGACGCTTTCGGCGTCGAGATGGTTGGTCGGCTCGTCGAGCAGCAGCAGATCGGGCTTCTCCAGCAGCAGCCGGCACAGCGCGACGCGGCGGCGCTCGCCGCCGGAGAGCGTGTCGATCGCGCTGTCCGCGGGCGGGCAGCGCAGCGCATCGAGCGCGATGTCGACGCGGCGATCGAGGTCCCAGCCATCCTCGGCGTCGATCTTGGTCTGCAACTCGGCCTGCTCGGCGAGCAGCGCGTTCATCCGCTCCTCGTCCATCGGCTCGGCGAAGGCCTCCGAGATGGCATTGAACCGCTCGAGCGCCTGGTGCAGCGCCTCGAAGGCGCCGCGGACATTGCCGCCGACCGTCTTGGTCGCATCCAGGGTCGGTTCCTGCTGCAGATAGCCGACGCGCACGCCCTCGGCGGCCCAGGCCTCGCCGCCATACTCCTTCTCGATGCCGGCCATGATGCGCAGCAGCGTCGATTTGCCGGCGCCGTTGACGCCGAGCACGCCGATCTTGACCCCGGGCAGGAAGGACAGGGTGATGCCTTTGAACACCTCGCGTCCGCCCGGATAGGCCTTGGTGAGGTCCTTCATCACGTAGACGTACTGGTAGCTGGCCATCCGGGTTCCTCGCTGATGCGCCTGCCGCGCCGATGGAGCTCCGGCCGATGGGGTTCGGCAGCTCCCGGCGCAGGCCCGCCGGGGTGCGCGTCATGGCAGGCGGGCTTCTAATAGGCGGGCAGGACGCGATCGGCAATCAGGCGGCAGCCCGCGCGCCTGCGCCCGGCAGGACTCGAACCTGCAACCAAGCCGTTATGAGCGGCCCGCTCTGACCGGTTGAGCTACGGGCGCGTGGCGGGAGGCGCATGGGAACCCGCAAACCGCGCACTTGGCAAGGCTGCGCTCGGCGGATATACAGGGCAGGCTTTGTTGCACTGCAACATAAAGGAACACCATGAACGTCAGCAAGATCGCGGCGGGCCGGCTGCCGCCTGCGGACATCAACGTCGTCATCGAGATTCCGCAGGGGTCGGCGGTCAAGTACGAGATCGACAAGGAGTCCGGTGCGGTCGTCGTCGACCGGTTCCTGTTCACGCCGATGGCCTATCCGGCCGCCTACGGCTTCATTCCCGGCACGCTGGCCGAGGATGGCGACCCGGCCGATGCGCTGGTGCTGCTGCCGAACCAGGTGCTGCCGAGCCAGCTCGTTCCGGGCGCGGTGGTGCGGGCCCGGCCGATCGGCGTCCTGCTGATGGAGGACGAGGCGGGGCGCGACGAGAAGATCATCTGCGTGCCGCACGACCGCATCCACCCGCAGCACGCCGATGTCGCCGAAATCGGCGACCTGCCCGAGATCACGCGCCAGGCGATCGAGCATTTCTTCACCCGCTACAAGGACCTCGAGCGGGGCAAGTGGGTGAAGGTGCTGGGCTGGGGCGAGCGCGTGGACGCGGAGGCGCTGGTGCTGGCCTGCATCCGCCGCGCGCGGCCCGGCGATTATCTGGCCGCGGCCGCCGAGTAGCGGCGCCGCGGCCACAGCGGAGGGAAATCGGCCATCCGGCGCCGGGTGCCGTTGCCTGTGCGGGATGGTTCTGCCATTTTCCGCGCCGCTTTGCCTCGGCTGAGCGCACGTCCTCGAATCGCCGTCCAGTCCAAAAGGAAACCTCCGGGATGCTGTTGGCCTATATCATCATCATCGCCTGCGGCGCGCTGGCGATCGCCTATGGCTGGATGACCAGCCGCGCGGTGCTCGCCGCGGATGCGGGCAATGCCCGCATGCAGGAGATCGCCGCAGCGATCCAGGAAGGCGCCCGCGCCTACCTCAATCGCCAGTACACGACCATCGCCATCGTTGGCGTCGTCATCCTGGTCATCCTCGGCGTCGCGCTCGGTGTCCATGTCGCCATCGGCTTCCTGATCGGCTCGGCGCTGTCCGCCGCCGCCGGGTATGCCGGGATGAACGTCTCGGTGCGGGCCAACGTCCGCACCGCCGAGGCGGCCCGCAAAGGGCTGGCGGCGGGTCTGGACCTCGCCTTCAAGTCCGGTGCCATCACCGGCCTGCTGGTGGTCGGCCTCGGCCTGCTCGGGGTCACGATCTACTACCTCATCCTGCGCGCGGGCATGCAGGGGACCGAGCTGCGCCCGGTGCTGGAGGCGATGGTGGCGTTGAGCTTCGGCGCTTCGCTGATCTCCATCTTCGCCCGTCTCGGCGGCGGCATCTTCACCAAGGGCGCCGATGTCGGCGCCGACCTCGTCGGCAAGGTCGAGGCCGGCATTCCCGAGGATGATCCCCGCAACCCGGCCGTGATCGCCGACAATGTCGGCGACAATGTCGGCGACTGCGCCGGCATGGCCGCCGACCTGTTCGAGACCTATGTCGTGACCGTCGTCGCCACCATGCTGCTCGGCGCGATCTTCTTCACCCCGCCGGTGCGCGACTGGGTGATGATGCTGCCGCTCGGCATCGGCGGCGTCTGCATCGTCACCTCGGTGATCGGCACGTACTTCGTCAAGCTCGATGCCGGCGGCAACATCATGAAGGCGCTCTACAAGGGGCTGATCGTCACCGGTCTGCTCTCGGTGGTGGCCATCGCGCTGGTGATCGCCACCTTCGTCGGCTTCGGCACCGCGATGCCGATGAGCCAGGGCGGCGCGGTGACCGGGTTCGACCTGTTCCTGTGCGCCATCGTCGGCCTGCTGGTCACCGGCTTCATCGTCTGGATCACGGAGTATTTCACCTCGACCGAGTATCGTCCGGTGCGCTCGATCGCGCTGGCTTCGACGACCGGCCACGGCACCAACGTCATCCAGGGCCTGGCCGTCTCGATGGAGGCGACCGCGCTGCCGGTGGTGGTGATCTGCGCCGGCATCATCGTGGCCTCCCTGGTCGCCGGCCTGTTCGGCATCGCCATCGCCGCCACCACCATGCTGGCGCTGGCGGGCATGATCGTCGCCCTCGATGCCTACGGCCCGGTGACGGACAATGCCGGCGGCATCGCCGAGATGTCGAACCTGCCCAAGGAGGTGCGCACCTTCACCGACGCGCTGGACGCGGTCGGCAACACCACCAAGGCGGTGACCAAGGGCTATGCCATCGGCTCGGCCGGTCTCGCCTCGCTGGTGCTGTTCGCCGCCTACACCGAGGACCTCAAGCACTATTTCCCGAAGCTCAACGTATCGTTCACCTTGTCGGATCCGTATGTCGTCGTCGGGCTCTTCATCGGCGGCCTGCTGCCCTATCTGTTCGGGGCGATGGGCATGACCGCGGTTGGCCGCGCGGCCGGGGCCGTCGTCGTGGAAGTGCGCCGGCAGTTCCGCGAAATCCCGGGCATCATGGCGGGCACCGCCAAGCCGGAATATGGCCGCGCCGTCGATCTCCTGACCAAGGCGGCGATCCGCGAGATGATCATCCCCTCGCTGCTGCCGGTGCTGGCGCCGATCGTGCTCTACATCGTCATCGACCTGATCGCGGGCCGCACTGCGGCTTTCTCCTCGGTCGGCGCGATGCTGCTCGGCACCATCGTCACCGGCCTCTTCGTCGCCATTTCCATGACGTCGGGTGGCGGCGCCTGGGACAACGCGAAGAAATACATCGAGGAAGGCCACCACGGCGGCAAGGGCTCGGAAGCCCACAAGGCGGCCGTGACCGGCGATACCGTTGGCGATCCCTACAAGGACACCGCCGGCCCGGCGGTCAACCCGATGATCAAGATCACCAACATCGTCGCTCTGCTGCTGCTCGCCGTGCTCGCCCGCTGGGCGGGATAAGGACGACGGCCGCGCGGTCGCGATGGGCCCCGGATGCGGCTGCATCCGGGGCCTTTGTTTTCGCGCCCCGCTTCCGACATGATGGTACCGCCGTGCGTTCGGCCGGCGCGTCAGACGGAGCACGTCAGGATGGATGTCGCCAAGATCTCGACCGGGAACAGCCCGCCGCAGGACATCAACGTGGTCATCGAGATTCCGCAGGGATCGTCGGTGAAATACGAGGTGGACAAGGTCTCCGGCGCGGTGGTGGTGGACCGGTTCCTGTTCACGCCGACGGCCTATCCGGCCGCTTACGGCTTCATTCCCGGAACCCTCGCCGCCGATGGCGACCCGGTGGATGCGCTCGTCCTGGTCCCCTCGCAGGTGGTTCCCGGCGCGGTGATCCGCTCGCGCCCGATCGGCGTGCTGCACATGGAGGACGAGGCCGGGCCGGATGAGAAGGTGGTCTGCGTCCCGCACGACAAGATCCACCCGCAGCACAGCCATATCGCCACCGTCGCCGAGCTGCCGGAGATCACGCGCCAGGCGATCGAGCATTTCTTCACCCGCTACAAGGACCTCGAGCAGGGCAAGTGGGTGAAGCTCTCGGGCTGGGGCGACCGCGAGGCGGCGGAGCGCTACATCCTCGGGGCCATCGTCGCCGGCAAGCCGGCCTGAGGCGGCGGGGCGCGGGGAGAGCGATCGATGCTGATGTCTGCCGCCGACTATCGCGAGTCCCTGCGCCGCCTGCGTCCGCGCGTCTTCATCGACGGCGACGCGGTGGCCAGTGTCGCCGATGAGCCGCGCCTCGCCCCCGGCATCGCCGCGGTCGGCATTACCTATGATTTCGCCCTGCGGCCGGAGAGCGCGCACCTGCTCGCCGCCACGCAGTCCCGCACCGGGGCGCGCGTCAGCCGTATGCTGCACGTCAACGAGAACCGGGACGACCTGCTCGCCAAGCTCGAAGCCGTGCGCCTCGTCTGCCGCCATTCCGGCTGTGCCCAGCGCTATCTCGGCCACGACGCCCTGAACGCCATCTTCCAGGCCACCGCGCGCGCCGATGCCGCGCACGGCACCGCGTATCACGCCCGCTTCCTGGCCTATCTCGACCGCGTGCAGGCCGAGGATCTCACCCTCGGCGTGGCGATGACCGACGCCAAGGGCGACCGGTCGCTGCGTCCGGGCCGCCAGCCCAATCCCGATGTCTATGTCCACATCACGGAACGCCGGCCCGGTGGCATCGTCATTCGCGGCACCAAGGCGATCGTCACCGGCGCACCCTACATGCACGAGTTCCTCGTCATGCCGTGCCGCAGCATGACCGAGGCGGAGCGCGATTTCGCGGTCTGCTGTGCCGTGCCGGTCGACGCGCCGGGCGTGACCATCATCGCCCGCCCCGCCGGGCGGCCGGGCGAGGGCGCGGCGAAATTCTCCGCCCGATATGGCCAGTCCACCGGCGTCGTCGTCTTCGACGACGTGTTCGTGCCGGATGAGCGGGTGTTCCTGGCCGGCGAGGCCGAAGAGGGCGGGTTTCTCACCACCAGCTACGCCACCCATCACCGCCATTCCTGCATCGGCGCGCGCGCCGGCTTCGGCGACCTGCTGATCGGCGCGGGGGCGCTGATGTGCGAAGCCAACGGGCTCGACGCCGACCGCCAGCCCCATATCCGCGAGGCGATGGTCGAGCTGATCAAGATCGTCGAGGGGTTCTTCGCCTGCGGCGTCGCCGCCTCGGTCTATGGCCAGGCCGATCCGGCGGGGTCGGCGATGCCGGACCCGGTCTTCGCCAATATCGGCAAGCTGCTGCTGGCCAATCAGATCTACGACATGCACCGCCTCGCCCACTATGTTTCCGGCGGGCTGATCGTCGCGCTGCCCGGCCCGGAGGAGGATCACAACCCGGCGACGGCGGCCTCGCTCGCCGCCGTGCTCGCCGGCCGGGCGGATATTCCAGCGGCGCAGCGCGTCGAGCTGGCGCGGCTGGTGGAGGATCTCACCGCCTCCGGCCAGGGCGGCTGGTATTCGGTGATCTCGCTGCATGGCGGCGGCTCGCCGGAGGCGATGAAGCGCGAGATCTGGCGCAACTATCCGACCTGGGAGCGCGCCGAGCTGGTCGAGCGGCTGCTCGACCGCGGCATCGCCGCCGACGCCCGCCGCGCCTCCCATGGAGCGGGCCGCCAGCCCGGGCGCTGCTGCGACGCCGGCTGCGCGGCGAGCGAGAAGGTCCATCCGACCGCCGAATGAACGTCGCGTGGATGGCTGACGGCGGGAGGGCACGGTGAGCCAGGCGATCGACCCCGAGGCCCTGCGCGAGCCGCTGCTCATCCTCTCGGCCGCCTCCGTGGTCATTCCCGTGTTTCATCGGCTGCGGGTCAGCCCGGTGCTCGGCTTCATGCTCGTCGGCATCGCCGTCGGGCCCTCGGGGCTCGGCGCGCTGGCCGGACGGGTGCCGTGGCTCGCCATCGTCACCATCGCCGATCCGGACCGCTTCGCGCCCTTCGCCGAGTTCGGCGTGGTGCTGCTGTTGTTCACCATCGGGCTCGAGCTCTCCTTCGAGCGCGTGCTCGGCATGGCGCGGCTGGTGTTCGGCCTCGGCACGCTGCAATTCCTCGCCGCCGTCGCCGTGCTCGGCGCCGCCGCGCTCACCGCCGGCCTGCCGCCGGGCGCGGCCCTCGTGCTCGCCCTGGCGCTGGCGATGTCCTCGACGGCGGTGGTGATCCAGGTGCTGGGCGAGGCCGGGCACCTGCTCGCCCCGGTCGGGCGGCTCAGCTTCGCCCTCCTGCTGTTCCAGGATCTCGCCGTGCTGCCGGTGATGTTCGCGCTCGGGCTGCTCGGGGCCGGGTCCGACGGGGTCGGGATGATGCGTCTCGGCATCGTGGTCGGCCAGGCGGTGTTCGCCGTCGCGATGATCGTCGCCCTCGGGCGGCTCGGCCTGCGGCCGCTGTTTCGCGGCGTGGCGCGCACGCGCAGCCCGGAGCTGTTCATGGCGGCCTCGCTTCTGGTCGTCGTGGCCACCGCGCTGGCCACCGCCGCGGCGGGGCTGTCGATGGCGATGGGGGCGCTGATCGCCGGGCTGCTTCTGGCCGAGACCGAGTATCGCCGGCAGGTCGAGGTGACGATCGAGCCGTTCAAGGGCCTGCTGATCGGGGTCTTCCTCGTCGCCATCGGGATGAGCCTCGATCTCCGCTGGGTGGTCGCCAACCCGCTGGCGGTGCTGGGCGCCGTCGCCGCGCTGGTCGGGCTGAAG
>JAJZFF010000118.1 GCA_021805485.1 Pseudomonadota bacterium | reverse complement strand
GCAGGAACATGCCTTCCTGCCAGACGACCCTGTTGGTCCAGCTCATCGACGTTCAGCCCTTCGGTTTGGTTGGGACGAGCTTGGCGTCCAATCCGTCGATCCGCAAGGTCAGCGCGTTCGTTTCATGGCCCTTCACCGGCGCGACGAGGCGCCATGTCGCCCGGTCGATCGCCCGGAAGAACACGGCGATGCCGATCGACTGCGCCTGATCCGGCAATTTGTGCATCAGCTTCACCGTGGCGCCGGGCGCGACGATCGTCTGCTCCGACGGGCCGGCGAGGTCGCTGCCGAGCAGGGACGTCGCCTTGCCGAGCAACGAATACGGGTCGGCGGCATTGAACTTGCCGGCGGTGACGAGCGGGTAGATCCGCACGGCCACCGGCTCGGCGGTGCCCGAGGCATCGGGATTCTGGTTGGCCCCGCCCGTGATGGTCAGCGACAGCACCGCCGGCGGCTTCGGCGGCGGCGTGCCGCAGCCGGCGAGGAGAACAGGAAGGGCAAGGAAGATCGAACGGCGCTTCATGAGTCGCTGGCCTCCGCATCCGACAGGGCGCGCTCATAGGCGCGGGCAAAGGTCTTGCCGAAGACGTTGTCGAAATCGTCGGCAAGGGCCGCGCTGAGCTGGCCATACAATGCTTCATAGGCCTCGAAGGCGCGGGCCTTGCGCTGGGCCGGCAGCACGGCGCGCGCCGTCTCGGCCTCCGCCCGCAGCGGCGCGGGGTCGAGCCGGGCGAAAAGGGCGCGCACCGCGGCCTGCATCCCGCTCATCACCGCGATCTCGTGCAGGCGGATATCGCGCAGCGCGTCCCGCACCGCCTCCTCGGCCTGGAGGTCGCTGGTGCGGCGGCCGAGGCCGATCAGCGCGGCCATCGCGTCGTCGTCATCCGCCGAGAATTTGAGCGGGTTGTTGCCGCGCGCGCGGATCATCGTCTGTTCGATCCGGAATTCGCCCTTGATCGCGGCGCGGGCGATCATCACCTGGCGCAACCCGCCGACCATGGCGCGGAACAGGCCGGCGAGACGACGCATCAGCAGTTCCGGATCGGCCGGTGGCGGCAGCCCGTCCATGCCCGCGGCCTCGAGAAAAACCCTGAGCAGATCGCCGGCCGGCGCGGGGGCGGACGCGGGGGCAGGCGGTTCGGGAGCCGCTGGTGGCGGCGGAGGCGGAGGCGGCTGAATGTCGACGGGCGGAGGAGGCGCCGGCGTCGGCGTCGGCGTCGTCCATGCCGGGCCGGCGGCCGCGGTATTGGAGCCGGGTTCGAGACCCAGATCCCAGTCATCGGGCAGAAGTTTGGGTGCCATCGGCGCGGGACGGAAGACGTCGTTCTGCGCCGGCGAGTGGTCGGGCACCGGCGCCGGGCCGAACAGGGCATCGTCATCCGGCAGGCCTGCAAAATTGTCGGGCATCGAGATCGAATTGCTGCCGCCGAACCATTCGTCGGATTCGGGCGCCGCGGCGGGCGCGGCGGGCCTGGCAAACGGGTCCTCACCGAACGGATCGGCGAACGGGTCCGGCCGGGCCGCGGGAGCGGCACCGAAACCACCGCCATACCCGGTCTCCCCATAGCCGCGCTCGACGAGACGGGCCTCGATTTCGTAGCTGCCCAGCCGGATCCGGTCGCCATCGGTCAGGGCGTGAACGCGGCCGGCGCCGAGGGGCTCGATGTCCTGATTGACGAATGTGCCGTTGGTGCTGGTATCGGCGATCTGCCAGGCGCCGGAACGCCAGGCGATCACGCAATGCCGCTTGGACAGCACGCGGTCGGGATCGGTGAGCACCCAGTCATTGTCCGGACCACGGCCGATCCGGAATTCCCCGCCCTCGATGCTGCGGGTTTCCGGCGGGGCGGCATCCGGACACCGGAGCACGCTGAGCGTGAGTGTCATTGATCGGTCTCCGGCGGCAGCCGGCCGACGCCGCCGGCGGCGATCTCGCGGGCCGAGCGAAGGAATTGCGCGAGGCGCGCCGGGCAGCGCTGCGCGTCTCCGCGCACCGCGGCAAGGGCGACGGCACCGGCCACCGCCACGCCGGTCAGATGCGGAGGGGGCGGCACCGGTGGCTGGTCGGGCGGCGAAATGCTCGGGCCGGACCAGAAGGCGGCGACGGCCGCCCAGGCCTCCGGCGTCTGAAACCCGATCGCTTCCGCCCTGTTCATCGCAGCCCGGCGCCCCTCCTCGTTCTGCTGGCGAACCCAAAGCTCTGCGGCATCGAGGGTGGCACGCCCGTCTTCCGCCAGGTCAGCGGGAGCGGTGTGGCGCGCGCACATCGCCGCCCACCAGACCGCCTCGCGCCGCGGCAGGGCATGGGCAAAACAGCGAGTCGCCTCGACCAGGAAGCCGGCGCCCTCAAGCGCGTCGATCAGTTCGGGCACGGTTGTAGCACCGCCGGCAGCCGCCAGCGCGTCCTCGCCAAGCGCTGCATGGGCGAGCACGGTCTCACGCACGGCCGCCTGTATCTTGTCCATCTTCCGTGCATCCACCTCAGTTCACCATGATAATGCCGCCCTGGAGCTTCAGCATCCCCGAGCCCGCATGCTGCGCGATCGCGCCACTCGTCGAAAGCTCGGCCTGGGCGTTGATCTTGATGAGGGTGCCCGAGAGCGTGATGCCCGTCATGTCGATCTTGATGCTGTTTCCGCCCACTTTCAGCGTGATCGACTCCATCGACTCATAGGTGACGGCGCCGGTCACGGAAACGGATTGCTGCCCCTGCACCGACACGCTCTGCTTGCCCTTGACCGTGACGGACTGGTTGCCATCGACCGTCTCGGAATGGTCCTGCTTGACCTCGAAGGTGCGATTTCCTTTCACCGTCTCGGTCTGGTTGCCGTCCACGGTGATCGCCTCGTCCTTCTTGACGGTCACCGTGCGGTTGTTGCCGATCGTGCGGGTTTCATCATGCTCGACCTCGACCGTATAATCCC
>JAJZFF010000391.1 GCA_021805485.1 Pseudomonadota bacterium | reverse complement strand
AGTTTCCGGCGATTTCGGCGCCGCCCGAATGATAATTCGGATGCAACAGCAGGATCCGCATCCATCCCTCCCGGTGATTTTGATATGTCAGGTTATAGTGACAATTCAAAATGTCACTTTGATTTGCATCAAGGAGGGGTGCCGAGTGATGACGCTTTCAGATGAAGTATATCATTCGATTACATAAAATATGATCATATGGTGTCCATGTCGAAAGATTTGGGACTACGGAATGTTAGTCCTAGGTTCTGGACTCAGCAGACCCATGCCGTGACGGCGAGGACGAGACATCTAACGGCAAGAACGTCACGTGCGGCTTTGTCCTAGCGTGTGACGATGGCGCGCCGGTCCTTGAGCCTGCAGAAGGCGCACTCGATGAGATTGCCCAATCTGTAGGCGACGGAGTCGAAAGCCGGTATGGCGCGGCGGTGGGGCGTCGTCGAGATCACCAGCCTTGTGCCCTGCCTGGTGAGGAAGGCGCGGAGGTCATCGGCGTCGTAGGCCTTGTCGGCGATCAGGTCTTCTGGCGGCGGCATGGTCGGCAGAAGCGATCGGGCGCCGCTGATGTCGGATACCTGTCCCGGCGTCAGGAGGACGGCGGCGATGCGCACCCTGCTCATCCGCGGCGGCGTGGATCCTGGTCGTTCGTCCACCCCTCGATCGGCCGATCGCCGCCCATCTCGTGTCGTTCAGTCAGAAGCGGTCCGCCATGTTCCAAGCCCTGCGTGGAGGCTTGAATCTAACGCTCCGTAGTCACGGAAATGGTACAGAACCTCGAGCATTTTCCGATCCTTCCAGATCGGATGTAATGCTCGATTGTATTGATAAAGATGCTCTAACCGAACCCGGTGCCGCGAAAGCGGCGCTCGACCGCGTGGCGCACCAGCTCCTTTACATCGGCAAGCCCGAGTTTGCCGCGGATCCGCGTGCAGTTGTTGGCGATCGTCTTGTAGCTCACCCCCATCGCATCGGCGATCTGGCCGATCGAATTGCCCATGCCGAGCAGATGGACGATCTCCGCCTCGCGCGGCGAGAGCGTGGCGTCGACCTCAGGCTCTCGGGACGGCTTCTGGCCAGCGCGCGCGACGACATCCGGATCTGAACACCGTCACCACCAGCATCGCACCGGCATGGCCTCGGCGTGTCGAACTCTATCTTGGTGAGAGAGAGTTGCGGACCGACATCGTCGTGCAGGTCACGGCAAGGTCGACCCGCTCTTCCTCCTGAATCCGGTCCATCTGATCCTGAGCTGGCGTGCCTCGGCCGCGCGTGCCGCGAGGTCGCGCACCAGACCGTTGAAGGCGGCGACCAACGAGCGCCGTTCACGCGGGCCGGCGGTGCGGCCGGCGCGCAGATCGGCGATGCCGCTTGCCAGCTTGGCGAGCGGCGCCAGGATCCAGCCGATCAGCCGCCAGCCCAGCAGCAGGGAGACGCCGACGAAGAGAACGACGAACAGCGTGTCATCCGAGATGTTGGCTCACACCTCGGATGTCTCGTCGCGCGCCGAGAGATCCAGCACGATGATGTCGTGGGCTCCCGCAGTCGCGACGCCGCGAGTTCCCGGCGCGCGGAATCGTAAAGCATGGCGCGGATGTTGCGCGAGCCGTCGAAGATATGCACGAGGCCGCGCAGAACGCCGTTGTGATCCGGCCGGTCGCGCAACAGCCGGAAATTGTTCAGAACGGTTGCTTTCGCGACCTCCTGCGCCGCGTTCAGCTCGGCATGCACCTGCCGTCATCCGTTCCAGATGATGACGGCGCCAAGCGTGACCAGGATGATGCCGAACATGACCCGCATGCGCAGCGACATGAAAGTTGCCGCGCATGACCTCGCCGGCACGGGGCGCGTCAAATCCGGCAGTCTTGCCGGGGCGGCGGCATCGGCGTCAGGTCCCTCCGTGGAAGGCTTGCACCGCCGCCGAGGCGCCCTGCGCGATGAAGGCGGCATCCGAGCCGACGGTGACGAGATCGAAACCCGCATCGACCATCTTGCGCGCATAGGCGGCCGAGCCCGTATGCACCGCGGCACGCTTGCCGTGGTGTTTGGCGCGGGCGAGGATATGCAGGATCGCGTCGTGAACGGGAGAGTCCACCGGATCGAACCGCGGCGCCTCGCCGAGCGACAGCGCGAGATCGCTCGGGCCGATATAGACCGCGTCGAGTTCCGGAAGCGAGACGATGTCGTCGATCGCCTCAAGCGCCGCGCGGGTCTCGATCATCGCGAAGCCTGTCACCATGTCGTTGGCGCGCTGCGCATAGTCGGCGCCATGGATCAGCGCGGCGCGGATCGGGCCGTAGCTGCGCCGGCCGCGCGGCGCGTAGCGCAGGCAGGAGACGAAGGCTTCGGCCTCGGCGCGGGAATTGATCATCGGGCAGATCACGCCGAGCGCGCCGGCGTCGATCGACTTCATGACGATGCCGGGCTCGAACCAGGGCACCCGCACCATCGGGATCACCCCGGTCGTCGTGATCGCGGTGAGCATCCGAACCGCGTCGCCATACTCGATCAGCCCATGCTGCATGTCGACCGTCAGGCTGTCCCAGCCCTGACGCGCCATGAGTTCGGTGGCGAACCCAGCCGGAACCGACAGCCAGCCGTTCAGCACGGCACGGCCCGACTCCCAGATCTGCTTGAATGTCATCCGCTCCTCCGCTCGATGAGCAGGCAGAATTCCACACTCGCGCGGCGGAGACAAACTGGGGTAGCGCCGCTGCCCGGTAGCGTCGGCATGCGCCGGTGCCTATATCGAAGGCATGAAAATCCTCGTCACCGGGTTCGAGCCGTTCGGCGGCGACAGCGTCAATCCCTCCGCCCTGCTCGTCGAGCGACTTGCCGCGGAACCTGTCGCCGGCACCGAGATCCGCCGGCACGTCCTGCCCTGCGCGTTCACGCCGCTCGAAAGTGCCCTGCGCGAGGCGATGACGGACTGGGCGCCCGACGT
>JAJZFF010000441.1 GCA_021805485.1 Pseudomonadota bacterium | reverse complement strand
ACGTGCGCGGCTTCCTTGCCCGCAAGCCGGTCTGGCAGCTGCCGACGCCCTCGATCAACGATGTGCGCAAGCTCGCCGAGAGCATGGAGGCGGAAACCCAGAATTTCTATCGCCTCGCCGCCAGCCGTACGAGCGACACCGCAACCCGCAAGCTGCTCGGCGACCTCGCCGAGGCGGAGGCCGATCACGAGCGCCTCGCCGACCGTCTCGCGCGCGAGAACCTGACCGAGGAAGTCCGCTCCGCCGAGGACGACACGGCGCGGCGCAACTTCGTGCTGCGCTACGTCCAGCCCGGTCTCGCCGGGCTGATGGACGGGTCGGTCTCCACCCTGGCGCCGGTCTTCGCCGCCGCCTTCGCCTCCGGCAGTCCTTGGCAGGCCTTCATCGTCGGCATCGCCGCCTCGCTCGGCGCCGGCATCTCCATGGGTTTCGCCGAGGCGCTCTCGGACGATGGCAGCCTCACCGGCCGCGGCTCGCCACTGATGCGCGGCGCGATCACCGGCGCGATGACGACGCTGGGCGGCCTCGGCCACACACTGCCCTTCCTCATCCCGAATTTCTGGACCGCGATGGTGCTGGCCTTCGCCGTCGTCGTCGTCGAACTCGCGGCGATTTCGTGGATTCGCACCAAATACATGGACACGCCGCCGCTGCAGGCGGCGCTTCAGGTCGCACTCGGCGGGGCCATCGTCTTCGCCGTGGGCGTTGCGATCGGCAGTAGTTGACGTTTAGGGAAACCCTCGGCACAGTCGGGGGATGAGCGCCGCACAGGATCTTCGAAACAGGCTGGCGATTCCGGTGATCGGGTCGCCGCTTTTCATCATCTCCAACCCGAAACTGGTCATCGCCCAGTGCATCGCCGGCATCGTCGGCTCGTTTCCGGCGCTGAACGCCCGGCCGGCCTCCCAACTCGACGAATGGCTGGCGGAAATCACCGAAACCCTGGCGGCGTGGGACCGCGATCATCCGGACCGCAAGGCGGCGCCGTTCGCCGTCAACCAGATCGTGCACCGCTCCAACGCGCGGCTCGAACAGGATCTCGAACTCTGCGTGAAATACCGCGCGCCGCTGGTCATCACCTCGCTCGGCGCGCGGCCGGAGGTGAACCAGGCGGTGCATGGCTATGGCGGCATCGTGCTGCACGACATCATCAACGACCGCTTCGCCCGCAAGGCGGTCGAGAAAGGGGCGGACGGGCTGATCGCCGTGGCCGCCGGCGCCGGCGGCCATGCCGGCACGCTCTCGCCCTTCGCGCTGGTGCAGGAAATCCGCACCTGGTTCCAAGGGCCGCTCGCTCTGTCCGGCGCGATCGCGACCGGCCGCGCCGTGCTCGCCGCCGAGGCGATGGGGGCCGATTTCGCCTATATCGGCTCGGCCTTCATCGCCACCGAGGAGGCCAACGCGGCCAGTGCCTACAAGCAGGCGATCGTCGCCAGCGGCGCGGAAGACATCGTCTACACCAATCTCTTCACCGGCGTGCATGGCAACTACCTGCGCCCGAGCATCGTCGCCGCCGGCCTCGATCCCGACAACCTGCCGCAGAGCGATGCCTCGGCGATGAATTTCCACGAGGGCGCGAAGGCCAAGGCGTGGAAGGACATCTGGGGCTCGGGGCAGGGGATCGGCGCGGTCGATGCCGTGGTGCCGGCAGGCGAGCGGGTCGCGCGGCTGATCGCCGAATACCGCGCGGCGCGCGCCGCCCTGTGCGGCTGAGCGCGGCTCAGGCGAACGGGTAGGGGCCGCCGCGCTCCAGCGCCCGCTGCCACGCCGGCCGCGCGTGGATCGCCGCGAGGAAGGCGTTGAGCCGCGGGTAATTGCCGCGCAGCAGCCCCCTTGTGTTCGCCGCCTCGATCGGGAAGCTCATCATGATGTCGGCGCCGGTCAGCGCATCGCCGGCGAACCAGGCGGAGTTGGCCAGCGCGTCTTCCCAGAACCGGATATTGGCGCCGAGATTGGGGTCGAGAAACGCATCGCCCACCTTGTTGCCGATGGCGCGCATCAGCGGCTTGAGCACGAAGGGCGCCTGCTTGGGCATTTCGTCGAACACCAGCTTCATCACCAGGAACGGCATCGCCGACCCCTCGGCGTGGTGCAGCCAGTAGGTGTAGCGGCGCCGCTCGTCGGTCCCTTCGGGCGGGATCAGCCGCCCCTTGCCGTAGGTGCCGATGAGATATTCGACGATCGCGCCGGTCTCGGCGACGGTGATCCCGCCATCGGTGATGACGGGGGATTTGCCGAGCGGATGCACCGCGCGCAGCGACGGCGGGGCAAGCCTCGTCTTCCGGTCGCGGTCATAGCGCTGCACCTCGTATTCGAGGCCGAGTTCCTCGAGCAGCCAGAGCACGCGCTGCGAGCGCGACGCTTCGAGATGATGAACGACGATCATGGGGTCGCGGTCTCCGGCAGGGTCATCCAGGATGGAATGTCGGGCGTCAGCGCGATGCCGTCGAGACTCAGCCTGGCATCCAGCGCATCGAGCCGCAGCAGCGCGAGGCCGCGCCGGCCGAGGCTCGTCCGCAGCGTGCCCACTTCGCGCTCACCGGCGGTGATCGCCCCGGCGGCGGGCAGGTCCGCTTCGGCATCGACCGGGACGAGCCGGCGCTTCACCAGCCCCCGGTAGCGGGTGCGGGCGGTGAGTTCCTGCCCCATGTAGCAGCCCTTGTCCCAGTCGATCCCGTGCAGATCGCCGAAGCCGGCTTCCATCAGCAGGGTCTTTTCCGGTTCGAGATCGTCATGGTCGGGCAGGCCGAGCGCCAGCCGGTGCGCGCGATAGGCGGTTTCATCCGCCGCTCCGGCCAGCGGCGCCGGCGCGAGGAGCCTGTGGCCGGCTGCGGGCAGACGCGGATCGGCGGCGACGATCGCGCCGGGGGCGGACGGCGCGCCGCCCCATGCGGCATGCACCGCGAATTCGTCCGACCGGTCGCGCAG
>JAJZFF010000444.1 GCA_021805485.1 Pseudomonadota bacterium | reverse complement strand
GCGCACACCCATCTCGCGCGCGACCCGGATCACCCGTTCGCGCGCGGCATCTGAAACTGACTCACGCTCGTTGAAGACACGGTCCACTGTGGCAATGCTTACACCCGCCACCCGCGCAATGTCGGCAAGGCGGGCGCGCGTCCGTGTCTTGCGGGAAGCTTGGGCCTCAGTCATGCGCGATAGTGCGCTGTTGACGAAAAATCGTCAACAGCGCACTCGGCGTGCCCGTTACAGAGCGCGTAAGAAGAGATGCCGGACCGCGCAGCAGGACTTGCCGAAGCGCTGCCGCAGGGAGGACATACGATGAAGATCGCACTTGATCCGTTCATGCACCGTCACCTTGGCCTGGAGGAACTGCCCTTCAGAGTGAAGGAAATCGGCTTCGACTGGATCGAACTTTCCCCGCGGGGAGATTTTCTGGAATGGTTCAAGGCGCCGCGGGTGTTTCCGGAACGGGTGCGGGGCTTCAGGCGGGCGCTGAAAGAGGCCGGTGTGGAGATCGCCTCGCTGCTGCCGATGTATCGCTGGGCGTCGAATGACGAGGACGAGCGCAAGGCCGCCGTGCGGCACTGGAAGCGCGCCATCGAGATCTGCCTCGAACTGGAAGTCGACACGATGAACTCGGAATTCGGCCGTGGCCCACACCCTGACAAGGGGGCCTGCTATTGTTGCCATACCGGCTCGATGATCGAGGCCTGCGAAGACTCCTGGTGGCGTTCAATGGAGGAACTTGTGCCAGTGTTCGAGCGGGAAGGTATCAACCTTCATGTCGAGCCGCATCCGGAGGACTGGGTGGAAACCCTTCAGCCGGCAGTGGACATCATCCGCACGGTCAATTCGCCGCGGGTGCGATTTCTTTACTGTGCGCCGCACACCTTCTACTTTGGCGACAATACAGCGGCAATGCTGCGCGAATGCGCGGATGTGCTGGCACATGTGCATGTCGGCGATACATTCAATCACCGGGCCAGTTCGGGCCTGCGCTACATCGTCAACCCTCCCGGTTCGGCTGCGCGGGTGCACCAGCACCTCGATATCGGTCAGGGAGAGGTGCCATGGGACGAGTTCTTCGGCACGCTCGCGGAAATTGATTTCGACGGCATCATGACCGCCTGCGTCTTCGCCTGGGAGGAGCGGGCCGATGCCTCTGGTCGCTTCATGCGCGCCGAAATGCAGCGCTACATCGACAAATTCTGGAAACGGGAGCTCTGAAATGACCCTACGGATTGGTGTTATCGGGACCGGCGCGATCGGGCGCGACCACATGCGGCGGATCAACCAAACCTTGTCTGGCGCCAAAGTGACGGCCGTGTCGGATGTCAATATCGAAAGCGTCCGCACCGCGCGGGCGGATCTTGCGCCCGAGGCTGAGGTCGTTGGCTCCGGCGAGGAACTGGCTGCATCTGCTGGCGTCGATGCCGTGGTGGTAACGTCGTGGGGCGCGACCCATGAACAATACGTCCTGGCCGCCATTGCGGCGGGCAAGCCGGTCTTCTGCGAGAAGCCACTGTCGACCACGGCGGCGGGCGCCGGGCGTATCGTCGAGGCCGAAACCGCCTTCGGCCGCCGCCTCGTGCAGGTGGGCTTCATGCGCCGCTACGATGCGGGCTACCGCATGCTAAAGGCGGTCGTCGAGAACGAGATCGGCCGGCCCCTGATGGTGCATGCAGCGCACCGCAATCCGTCCGTGCCGGAGCAGTATATCACGCCAATGGCGATCCAGGACACGCTGATCCACGAAATTGATGTCCTGCGCTGGCTTCTCGACGATGACTACGTCTCCGCGCAGGTCATCTCTCCACGTCGGACACGGCATGCACATGCGAGGGTCGAGGATCCACAGATCGTCCTCCTGGAAACCAAAAGTGGCATCCGGATCGATGTCGAGATCTTCGTCAACTGCCGCTACGGCTATGACATCCAGTGTCAGGTTGTGGGTGAGGAAGGCCTCGCCAGCCTGCCAGACCCAATGGCGGTCGTGATGCGCAAGGATGCAAAGTTGCAGAGCGCGATCATGACCGACTGGAAGGATCGATTCATCGACAGTTACGATCTCGAGTTGCAGGATTTCATCAAGGCGGCGGCGCGGGGAACCGCATCCGGCCCGACGGCCTGGGACGGATATGTCGCCGCGGTCTCCTCGGATGCCTGTGTAGAGGCGCAGAGCCGGCCTGGTTCGATCGTGCCGATTTCGCTGCCCGCGCGGCCTCCTCTTTACAACTGAGGTTTCTCATGCGCTTCGCACTCAATCACATTGCAACACCGAAACTTTCTCTTGCCGATTTCCTCGGCCTAGCGTGCCGCCTCGGGATGCCGGCGATCGAGATCCGCAACGACCTTCCGGATGTCGTCGGCACGATGCCGGCGGGCGCCGTCAGGGCTGCGGCCGTAGCATCCGGGGTCGATATTCTTTCGATCAATGCGCTTTACCCCTTCAATGTCTGGTCGGGGGACATGCCTGCGCGCGCGCTTGCACTTGCGGATTATGCGCAGACCTGTGGTGCGCGGGCGCTCGTCATGTGCCCGTTGAACGATGGCACGCCGGTGCCGCATGGCGATCTGGTCGCTGCCCTGCGCGAGTTGGTGCCGATCCTGCGCCAACATGGCATTACTGGTCTGGTCGAGCCGCTGGGCTTTCCTGTCTCATCGTTGCGGACGAAACGGGAGGCGATCGAGGCAATCAGGGAAGTCGGCGCCAGCGATGTCTGCAAGTTGGTGCACGACACATTCCATCATCACCTTGCCGGCGAGAGGGAATTTTTCCCGGAGTTCACTGGCCTTGTCCATATTTCGGGCGTCAGGGAAGCTGATCTGGCTTTGAACGACATGCTGGATGCTCACCGCGCGCTCGTCGATGAGATGGATCGTCTGAACAATATCGGTCAGCTCCGCGCCCTCGCGACCGGTGGCTATGCAGGCGCGGTGACCA
>JAJZFF010000187.1 GCA_021805485.1 Pseudomonadota bacterium | reverse complement strand
GCGCTGCTGCCGGCGCCGGGACGGCCCGGGCGGCGGCTGCTCGCCGCCGTTCTCGGCCTCGCCGCAGCGCTCGTCGCCCTCACCGTGGCGACGGCGCCGGACCGGGGCTTCGCGCTGTGGTTCTGCGCCGGCGCGCTGGCGACGCTGGCGGTGTTCCGGCTCGGCGCGCTGGCTGTGGAACGACTCGCCAGGCTGGCGCCGCGCCTAGCCTCGCCGGCGGCGCGGCTCGGCCTCGCCAATCTCCATCGCCCCGGCGCGCCGACGGCGCAGATGCTGGTCTCCCTCGGCCTCGGCCTCTCCACCCTGGCGACGGTGGCGCTGATCGAGGGCAACATGCGCCAGCAGATCGTCCGCGACATTCCGGCCAACGCGCCGAGCTTCTATTTCGTCGACATCCAGCCCGACGAGGTTGCGCGCTTCGACGCCATTCTGCGCGCCAGCCCCGGCGTGACGAAGGTGGACGAGGTGCCGTCGCTGCGCGCCCGCCTCGTCAGCGTCGCCGGCGTGCCCGCCGAGCGGGTGCGCGCGGCGCCGGGGACCGAATGGGCGCTGCGCGGCGATCGCGGCCTGACCTATGCCGCCGCGCCGCCGCCGGGAACCCATCTCGTCGCCGGCGCCTGGTGGCCGCCCGACTATGCCGGGCCGCCGCTGGTCTCCTTCGATGCCGGCCTGGCGCGCGGCTGGGGCGTGCATGTCGGCGACGTGCTGCGGGTCAACGTGCTCGGCCGCGATCTCGACCTCCGGGTGGCCTCGCTGCGCGAGATCGACTGGCGGTCGCTGGCGCTGAATTTCGCCCTCGTCGCCAGCCCCGGCGCGCTGGCCGGGGCGCCGGCTGCGTATATCGCAGCGGTGAAGGTGGCCCCGGAGCAGGCCGGCGCGCTGCTGCGCACGGTCACCGACGCGCTGCCGAACGTCACCGGCATTTCGGTGACCGACGTGCTCGACGCCATCGCCGCCCTGCTCGGCCAGCTCGGCGCCGCGCTCGGCGCCACCGGCACGCTCACCCTCGCCGCCGGCGCGCTGGTGCTGGCCGGGGCGGTGGCGGCCGGGCAACGCCGGCGGGTGCAGGAGGCGGTGATCCTGCGCGCGCTCGGCGCCCGGCGGGGCCAGATCCTCCTCGCCTGGCTGGTCGAGTTCGGCACCCTGGGCGCCGCCGCCGGGGTCATCGCCGCGCTGGTCGGGGTGGTGGCCAGCCTCGGCGTGATGCATTTCGTGCTGCACGCGGAGTGGAGCTTCCTGCCCGGGGTGCTGGCCGCGACCCTGCTCGGCGCGATGGCGCTGATGCTGGCGCTCGGCTATGCTGCCACCGCCCGGGCGCTCGCCGCCAAGGCGGGACCGATGTTGCGCAACGAATAGCGGCGCCCGCCGGCTTGCATGGACGGCTCGTTCGTCCAAGATAACCATCCACCTGATCCCTGTTCGACAGGAGAGAGACACACACCATGGCCTTCAGTCCTGACTATCGGGCCTATCCGGGCGCGTCCCGCGGGGCCTACGCCCCAGACCTCGTCGATGCGGGGCTGCGCGGCTACATGCTTCGCGTCTATAACTGGATGGCGTCGGGGCTCCTGCTCACCGGCATCGTCGCCTACGCCATCGCCAATACCTCGCTGATCAACCTGTTCTACCCGCTGGTGGAAACGTCCTCCGGGCTGCGCCACACCACCGGCGGCCTGGCGTTCCTGGCCATGCTCGCCCCGCTCGGCTTCGTCATGGTGCTGAGCTTCGGCGTCAACCGGCTCTCGACCGGCGCCGCCCAGGCGCTCTACTGGGCGTTCTGCGTCGCCATGGGCGCCAGCCTGACCAACATCTTCCTGGTCTACTCGGGCGAATCCATCGCCCGCGTGTTCTTCATCACCGCCGCGACCTTCGCCGCGATGAGCCTGTGGGGCTACACCACGCGCAGCGACCTCAGCCGCTACGGGTCGTTCCTGATGATGGGCCTGTTCGGCATCATCATCGCCTCGCTGGTGAACATCTTCGTCGGGTCGAGCAAGCTGCAGTTCGCCATCAGCATCATCGGCGTGCTCGTCTTCGTCGGGCTGACCGCCTACGATACGCAGCGCATCAAGGCGACCTTCGTCGAATACGCCTACGCCGACGGGCCCGACCAGGCGGCCAAGCGCGCGGTCTACGACTCGCTCTCGCTGCTGCTCAACTTCATCAACCTGTTCATGCTGCTGCTGCAGCTCACGGGCAGCCGCAATTCCAGCAGCTGACCCCGGGTTCCACGCGCGCCCCTGGTCACCGGCCCTGGTCACCGGCCCTGGCCACGACCCGAGCCGCCGAGGGGTCGGTCCGTGACCCGTCGGCGGCCCGCCGGTGCCGGCGGGCCGCGCGCTTCAGCCTGAGACATTCGGCAACCAAGAACCAAGCTGGCGGAGGAGACGGCATGCGACGGATCGGCCGGGGCGGGGCGAGCGCGTTTCTCCGTCTGCCGCTGATGCTCGCAGTGCTCGTGGCCGGGACCGCGCTTCCGAGCGGGTCCGGCTGGGCCGCGGACAGCGAGGACACCGCGGACTGGCCCTGCCCGCAGCCGCGCGCGCCGAACCTGACGGCGGGGCTGTTCTGGGAAGACCCGCCGATCCCGGCGGACGCGCGCTGGCAGGACGATGCGGCGCTGGTCGCGCTCATCGACGCGGTGACGGCGCACGGCGTCTCGGTTGCCGAGGGCAGCGCCCGCCTCGCCGCCTTCGCCGAAGAGGTGCCGCAGGCGGCGCGGGCGCGGGTGCTTCCGGTGCTCTTCGCCGGGCTCGTCGCCCGGATCGATGAGCAGCACCGCAGCGCGATCACCAGCATCGAACGCCTCGGGCGACGCCAGGCGGCGATCGCGGCGAAGCTGCGCACGCTCGACACCGCGACCGACGAGGACAGCCTGGAGCAGCGCGATCTCGCGCTCCGGGCCTATCGCGCGCAGTCGCAAATGATG
>JAJZFF010000319.1 GCA_021805485.1 Pseudomonadota bacterium | reverse complement strand
CGCGAAGGGGGGCGTTTCCGGATACGGCTGATCGGGCCGGCGGACCTCGTCATCGACGATAACTGACAAGTTTCAACACAGTCAGCCGGTTCTTCGGCAAGACCCGATGCCGGACGGCTGCGGGAGAGCCATGTCATGTTACAAACTGTTTCGAAATATTCGACTTGCATGGAATGGACTGATCTTCCATTTGCTTTCAGCTCGTCACGATTTTCTTCGGTTTTACTATCGTCAGCCGATTTCGTGACTTGTCACTCTGCGAAATGTCTATGCAAAGCGATGCGGCGGCAGAATTTGGTAAGCATACGATTAGTTGTTGCCCATTACGTCAATTGACGGTATGAAACGGAAATATCTTTTTTGGGAGACCGTCAATGAAAGAAAGAAAACTTCTAATTTGTCGTAATTCCTCTCAGATCGCGCTGCTCGTTGCGCTTGCAGTGCCGGGCTTGGCGCAGGCAGCGGGGCTCGGGCTGGCCGATCAGAGCACCGGCATGGTCGCCCGCTCCTATGCCGGCGCGACGGTCAGCGCCACGCCCTCGACGGCCTTCTACAACCCGGCCGGACTCGTGATGCTGAAAGGCAACCAGTTCGAGGGCGCGTTCAACTATTACGATATACGATCCAAATTCAGCGGGACCGATGAACCATATTTCGGTCATGGCTCCTCGTCGGGTTTCGTCGAATCCACGCTGGTGCCGGGGAGCTTCGGCGTCATCAGCCTGCCGCACGGGATGAAGCTCGGCTTCTCGGTGACCACGCCGATCGGCGGGCGGATCAAGTACCGGCCCGGATTCATCGGCCAGTATCAGGGCACCGAGGCGCTGCTGACCACCATCCAGGTCGGGCTGTCGCTGGCGATCCCGATCACCAGGACCCTCTCGATCGGCTTCGGTCCGGAGATCAACTATTTCCAGAATATCCTGGCCCTGAACCAGAATATCGGCCTGCTGCAACCCGCCGCCGGCCAGTTCTCAGGCAAGAGCTACGCTTTCGGCTACAATGCCGGTCTGTTGTATCGCCCGGCGCCGGGCACGCGCATCGGCCTCGACTACCGCTCGCGGATCAGCCAGAGCGTGAAGGGCGTCGAGCGGATCGGCATCCAGTTGCCGGCGATCGTGCCACCGGCGGTGCAGACGCTGCTGACTTCGATCGGCGGCCTGCCGCCGGGCGCTTCGAGCGCGTCCGACAAATGGACCTTCCCGCAGCAGATCTCCTTTGGGATCTATCAGCGTCTGACGCCGAGACTCGCGGTGATGGCCAGTGCCCAATGGACCAACTGGGCGCAGCAGCAGGCGCTGATCATCAGCGATCCATCGACCGCGAATTTCACCCATGGCGCGATCTACACGCCGTTCGACTATCGCAACAGCTGGACGGTGGGCGTCGGCTTTGACTACCATGCGACGAAGCGGCTGACGCTGATGGGCGGCGCCGGCTACGACGAGAGCCCGGTCACGTCGAAATCCCGCCAGGACCTGCTGCCGGACGCGAACCGCACCTCGCTCAGCGCCGGCATGAGTTTCAGGCTGCTGCCGAACGCGACGCTGATGGCTGGCTACCAGCACATCTTCGTCCAGAACGGGTCGATCAGCCAGACCCGCGTCGGCCTGCAACCGAACGGGACGACGCAGACGACCTATTCCGGCACGCTGAACGGCAACTACGCGCTGAGCGCCAACGTGTTCTCGACCGGAGTGGTGATGAGTTTCTGAACAAACAGGATTTCACGTGCCTTAGCGCATCATCCGGCCGGATGGAGTCATCCGATCGGGCAAGGATGCCGTATTTATCAATATAACAGAGCACGACATCCGATCCGGAAGGATCGTAGAGCGTTCTAACAGAGGATGGCGAACATCCCGCCCCGCCGCCGGCCGCAACGGCTCCCGCCGCCGGCGGCGGGTGCGTTCAACGGAGGAGAGACCAGGGCGTGAGCAGCGAGAGTTTCGATTATGTGGTGGTGGGCGCCGGATCGGCCGGTGCCGTGATCGCCAACCGGCTGAGCGCCGATCCGCAGGTCCGCGTCTGCCTGCTGGAAGCCGGGAAGCCGGACAATTCGCGCATGATCGACACGCCGCTCGGCATTGTCGGCCTGCTGCGGTTCAGGACCTACAACTGGTATTACTACACGGCACCGCAGCCGGAACTGAACAACCGGCGGCTCTACTGGCCGCGCGGCAAGACGCTCGGCGGATCGTCGTCGATCAATGCGATGATCTACATGCGCGGCCATCCCGAGGATTATGACGAGTGGCGGGATCTCGGCGCGCCGGGCTGGGGATGGGACGACGTGTTCCCCATCTTCCGGGCGATGGAGCGCAACGAGCGCGGGGCCGACGCGTTCCACGGCGATGCGGGGGAGCTCAATGTCGCCGATCTCGGCAATCCGAATCCGCTGGGGGCGGCGTTCGTCCGCGCCGGCGTCGAGGCCGGGCTGCCGGACAACCCGGATTTCAACGGCGCGGTGCAGGAGGGCGTTGGCCCCTATCAGGTGACGCAGAAGGATGGCAGGCGGTTTTCCGCATCCCGCGCGTTTCTCGATGGAATCCGCGAACGGCCCAACCTGAGGATCGAGACCGGCGCGCATGTCGCGCGGGTGCTGCTCGATGGGGCGCGGGCGACGGGCGTGGAGGTGCGGATCGGCGGGGCGATGCGGCGGATCGGGGCGCGGCGGGAGGTGATCCTGTGCGGCGGGGCGATCAATTCGCCGCAACTGCTGATGCTCTCGGGCATCGGCCCGCGGGACGCGCTGGCGCGGGCCGGGGTGGAACTCGCGCATGAGCTTCCGGGCGTCGGCGCCAATCTGCAGGACCATCTCGACGTGTCGGTGATCGTGCCCGACCGGAGCGGCAATTCGGTGGGGGTGGCGGGCAACACGCTGCCGCGCGCGGTTGCGGCGTTCTTCGAGTATCGCCGCAAGGGGACCGGGA
>JAJZFF010000316.1 GCA_021805485.1 Pseudomonadota bacterium | reverse complement strand
CCCAGCGCCTGGTGCGCCTGCCGCCCCTCGAAGCAATAGGCGACGAGATACCACCGCCCGCCGCGCGGAAACGTCTCCACCAGCAGGTCGTCCGGCGCCGGCAGCGCCGAGCGCGCCGCCTGCAGGCCGAGCCATTCGCGCACCGGCGCGGGAAAGCGGTCCCAGGTGGCGGGCGTGTGCAGCATTCGCCGCACCCGGTCGGCGAGGTTGGTCGAAAGCGGCATCCGCCCGCCGGCATAGGCCGGGATCTTCGGCTCGCCCGTGCCGCCCTCGGCGCAGAGCACGCTGGTCTCCCGAATGCCGAGAAAGCGCAGCAGCCGCCCGGCGAAGCGGAACGTGTCGCCCGGCGAGAGCATCGCCGCGAAATATTCCTCGACCTCGCCGAGCACGATCCCGCCGCGCCCGCCGCCGAGCCGCACCTTCAGCACCGGCGCCTCGACGATGGTGCCGATATTCATCCGCAGCCGCCGCGCCACCGCCTCGTTGCGGACATGCACCACCCCCTCGGCGTCGCGGAACAGCCGCCGATATCGCTCATAGACCGCGAGCGCGTAGCCGCCATCCTCGACGAAGCGCAGCACGTCGTCGAAATCCTTGCGCGCCAGCGCGGCATAGGGGGAAGCGGCGGTGATCTCGGCGAACAGGTCGTCGGGGTGGAAGGGCGCGGCGCAGGCGCAGCCCAGCACGTGCTGCGCCAGCACATCGAGCCCGCCCGGCCGTGGCGGATCGCCGTCGAGATCCTGCGCCGCCACCCCCTCGATCGCCGCGGCGCATTCCAGCACCTCGAAGCGGTTGGCGGGCACGAGCAGCGCGCGCGAGGCCTCGTCGAGCCGGTGATTGGCCCGCCCCAGCCGTTGCAGCAGGCGCGACACCCCCTTCGGCGCGCCGATCTGGATCACCTGGTCCACGCCCGCCCAGTCGATGCCGAGATCGAGCGACGAGGTCGCGACCACGGCGCGCAGTTTTCCGCCCGCCATCGCCGCCTCGACGCGGCGGCGCTGCTCCACCGCGAGGCTGCCGTGATGCAGCGCGATCGGCAGGGTCTCGTCGTTGTGCTTCCACAGCGCCTCGAACATCAGCTCGGCCTGGGCGCGGGTGTTGACGAACACGATCGTCATCCGTGCCGCGCGGATGCGCGCCAGCACCGCCTCCGCCGCCATCAGCCCCATATGGCCGGACCACGGCATCCGCGCCGGCCCGATCAGCATCCCGATCTCCGGCGCCGCCCCGGCCTCGCCCGTAATCATCTCGGTCGCCCCGCCCCGGCCATCCGGCGAGATCCAGGCGCGGATCGCCTCGGGATGCGCGATCGTCGCCGACAGCCCGATCCGCACCGCCCCCGGCGCGAGTTGTGCGAGCCGGGCGAGGCAGAGCGCGAGCTGGTCGCCCCGCTTGGTCCCGGCCAGCGCGTGCACCTCGTCGATCACGATGCTCGCCAGCCCCGCGAAGCGCGACGCCGCCTCGGGATCGTAGAGCAGCAAGGCGAGGCTCTCCGGCGTGGTCAGCAGAACATGCGGCGGCCGGGCGCGCTGCCGCGCCCGCCGGTTCGCCGGCGTGTCCCCCGTGCGGGTCTCGACGCGGATGGGCAGGCCCATCTCCGCCACCGGCGCTTCGAGATTGCGGGCGATATCGGTCGCCAGCGCCTTCAGCGGGCTGACATAGATCGTGTGCAGCCCCTCCGGCGGATCGTCCGCCAGCGCGATCAGGCTGGGCAGGAACCCTGCCAGCGTCTTGCCCCCGCCGGTGGGGGCGATCAGCAGCGCGTTTTTTCCCCGCCGCGCCGCGTCCAGCACGGCGAGCTGGTGCGGCCGCGGCGTCCAGCCGCGCGCGGCGAACCAGTCGGCGAAACGGTGGGGCAGGGCGGTCACGCGCCAGACATGGCAGACTTGGCGAAACCTGCAATCCGCCCCCATCTTCCCGCCATGCCTCCGCATCCCGAAACCTGGCTGCATCCCCGCCCCGAAGGGCTCCATTGCGTGCCGGGCGACTTCTTCATCGACCCCACCCGCGCCGTCGATCGCGCGGTGATCACCCATGGCCATGCCGACCATGCAAGGCCGGGCCATCGCCACGTGCTGGCCAGCGCCGAGACGCTTGCGATCATGCGGGTGCGGATGGGCGAGTCGCGGGCCGGCGCGGCGCAGCAGGTGGCGGCACCGGGCGAGGTGATCCGCATCAACGGCGTCGGCGTCTCCCTCGTCCCCGCCGGCCATGTCCTCGGCTCCTGCCAGGTGGTGCTGGACTACGAGGGCAGCCGCGCCGTGGTCTCGGGCGACTACAAGCGCCGACGCGATCCCACCTGCGCGCCCTTCGTCCCGGTGACGTGCGACGTGTTCGTCACCGAAGCGACGTTCGGCCTGCCGGTCTTCCGCCACCCCGACGCGGCGGCGGAAATCGCGAAACTGCTCCATTCCATGAGTGTCTTTCCCGCCCGCGCCCATCTCGTCGGCGCCTACGGTCTCGGCAAGGCGCAGCGGCTGATCGCGCTGCTGCGCGAGGCGGGATACGACGCGCCGATCTATCTCCACGGCGCCCTGCAGAAACTCTGCGACCTCTATGAAACCCTCGGCGTGCCGCTGGGCGATCTCCGCCCCGCCACCGTCGCCGACAAGGACGCGCTGAAGGGCGCCATCGTCCTCGCCCCACCCTCGGCGGTGGCGGATCGCTGGGCGCGGCGGCTGGATGATCCGGTGATCGCCGTCGCCTCGGGCTGGATGCGCGTCCGCCAGCGCGCCAAGGCCTCCGGCGTCGAGCTGCCGCTCGTCATCTCCGACCATGCCGACTGGGACGAGCTGCTCGCCACAGTGAACGATGTCGCCGCCCCGGAAATCTGGGTCACCCACGGCGCCGAGGCGGCCCTGCTGCGCCAGCTCTCGCTGCTGGGCCGGCGCGGCCGCGCGCTCAGCCTGATCGGCTATGGCGACGAGGAGGAGC
>JAJZFF010000392.1 GCA_021805485.1 Pseudomonadota bacterium | reverse complement strand
CCGGCAGGTGAATGGCCGGATCGGGGTCGCAGAGCCGGCGGAAATAGCTCCCCAGCAGATCGCCCCGCTCCGCCTCGGGCAGGAAGTTCACCAGCGCCGCGTGCGCATCGGGGAAGAAGCGGGCGATTCCTTCGAGGAACCATTCCACCTCGCTCGGCCGGCCGAGGAAGATGCCGCGCAGCACCATGCCCATCACCCGCTCGGGATGCGCCTGGGCATAGGCCAGCGCGAGGGTCGATCCCCAGGAACCGCCGAACAGCAGGAACTGCCTGATGCCGAGATGCTCGCGCAGCGCCTCGATATCCTCGATCAGCGCCGGCGTCGTGTTGCGCGCGAGGCTGCCCAGCGGCGTCGAGCGCCCGGCGCCGCGCTGGTCGAAGATCACCACGCGCCAGAATGCCGGGTCGAAGAAGCGCCGGTGCACCGCGCCCGCGCCGGCGCCCGGCCCACCATGCAGGAACAGCACCGGCCGCCCGCGCGGGTTGCCCACCTGCTCCCAGTAGATCACATGCCCGTCGCCGACCGGCAGATACCCCGTCTGATACGGGCCGACCTCGGGGAACAGGTCACCCCGCGGCATCGGCCGCCCCTTCGAGGCAGGCCTCGATCACCCGCGCCACCTGCGCGTCGTCGAGATCGGGATGCAGCGGCAGCGCCATGATCCGCGTCGCCACATCCTCCGAAACCGGCAGCGCCGCCCCGTCATGCGAGGCGCGATAGGCCGGCTGGTGATGCAGCGGCTTCGGATAATACACCGCACTCGGAACACCGCGGGCGCGCAGCCGCGCCTGCATCGCCTCGCGCGCCGCGCCATCGCGCAGCAGCACCGCATAGATCGCCCAGGCGCTCGAACTCTCCGGCACGCGGACGGGGGTGGCGAACACCGATGCCAGCGCCTCGTCATACCGCCGGGCGATCGTCTCCCGCCGCGCCAGCTCCGCCTCGAACACGTCGAGCTTGGCGAGCAGCACCGCCGCCTGCAGCGTGTCCAGCCGCCCGTTCATGCCGATCCGCTGCACGTCGTAGCGCGTCGTCCCCTCGCCATGGGTGCGCAGCGAGCGATACAGCGCCGCGCGCTCGTCGCTCTCGGTGAACAGCGCGCCGCCATCGCCATAGGCGCCGAGCGGCTTCGAGGGGAAGAAACTCGTCGCCGTCGCATCCGCGGCGCGGCCGAGCCGCTCCCCGCCGAGCGCGGCGCCGAAGGCCTGCGCGCAGTCATCCAGCGTGAACAGCCCGTGCCGGGCGGCGATGTCGCGCAGCGCCGGCCAGGGCGCGGGCTGCCCGAACAGATCGACCCCGACCACCGCCCGCGGCCGCAGCAATCCGGCCGCGTTCACCGCGCCGATCCGCGCCTCCAGATGCGCGGTGTCGATCTGGAACGTCGCCGGATCGATATCGACGAAAACCGGCGTCGCGCCGAGCAGCAGCGGCACCTCGGCGGTCGCGGTATAGGTGAAGGCCGGCAGGAACACGGCATCGCCCGGCCCGATCCCCTCCGCCATCATCGCGATCTGCAGCGCGTCGGTGCCCGAACTCACGCTGACGCAATGCGCCGCCCCGCAGAACGCGGCGAGCCGCTGCTCCAGCTCGGTGACTTCGGGGCCGAGGATGAACTGGCCATGCGCCAGCACGGCGTCGATCCGCGCCCGCAGGCCGGGGCCGAGCCGCGCCTGCTGCGCCTTGAGATCGAGAAACGGAATCGGGGGAAGATCGGTGTCCATCGGCGTTCTCTAGCCGGTCGGGCCCGCCGCGGCGAGGGGTTGCGCGCCGAACTCCGGCACCAGCCTTGCCAGCGCCGCGAGCGCGGCCGCCGCCTCGCCGCGCTGGATCAGGGCGGCCAGCTCGTCGAAGGCCCGGCCGACCAGGGCGGCGTCGGCCACCCGCGGGGCGGCCATCAGCAGGCCGGGAAACCCGGTCTCGATCGGCCGTTCGGCGCCGTGGAACAGCTCCTCGAACAGCTTTTCTCCCGGCCTGAGCCCGGTGAAGCGGATCGGGATGTCGAGATCGGGCCTGAGCCCGGCGAGGCGGATCATCTGCCGCGCCAGATCGACGATCTTCACCGGCTCGCCCATGTCGAGCACGAATATCCCGCCCTGTGCGACCGGCAGCGCCGCGTCCGAGCGGCCGACCACGGCGGCCTGCAGCACGAGCGAGACCGCCTCGCGCACCGTCATGAAATAGCGCCGCATGTCCGGATGCGTCACCGTCAGCGGCCCGCCGCGGGCGAGCTGGCGGCGGAACAGCGGCACCACCGAGCCGGTCGAGCCCAGCACGTTGCCGAACCGCACGGTGACGATGCGCATCCCCGCCTGCCGCCGCGCCGCGACGTCGAGCCCCTGGGCATACATTTCCGCCAGCCGCTTCGACGCGCCCATCACCGAGGACGGGTTCACCGCCTTGTCGGTCGAGATCAGCACCATCAGCCCGGCGCCGGCGGCGCGGGCGGCATCGGCCACGTTGCGGGTGCCGAGCGCGTTGGTGGCGATGCCCTCCAGCGGATTGGCCTCGACGATCGGCACATGCTTCAGCGCCGCCGCGTGGAACACGAGGTCCGGCCGCCATTCGGCGCAGAGCGCCTCGATCCGCGCGCGGTCGCGGACATCGGCGATCACCGCCGCGCGCGCGAGGCCCGGCACCTGCTCCGAGAGTTCGAGATCGATCCGCCACAGCGCGAACTCGCTCGAATCGAGCAGGATCAGCCGCGCCGGTCCGAACCCCGCGACCTGGCGGGCCAGTTCCGAGCCGATCGACCCGCCGGCGCCGGTCACCAGCACGCAGCGTCCCTGGATCATCCGCGCCATGCCCTCGCGGTCGAGCGCGACCTGCGGGCGGTTGAGCAGATCCTCGATGGCGATCGGCCGCAGCGCGGTCTCCGGCTCGCCCGGCGTGGTGGGCGAGAGCGTGGTCGGCCGCGGCGCGCGGGCGGCGCGGATGCCCC
>JAJZFF010000573.1 GCA_021805485.1 Pseudomonadota bacterium | reverse complement strand
GGCAGATCCTTCGATATGTCGTGCTGCCCCAGGCGCTGCGTGTGGTTTTGTTGCCGATCGGCAATCAGTTCAACATCATGCTGAAGAACTCGACGCTGGTGAGCGTGATCGGCGTTTCGGAAATGCTGCTGGTCACCGAGACGATCAATTCGGCCACGTTCCGCACCTTCGAGCTCTACTCGGTGCTTGCCCTCTATTTTCTCGCGTTGACCACGATATGGGGTGCCGTGATGGCGCAGGTCGAGCGCCGGATGGACAGGCAGCCCGACGACAGCGCCATCGACGCCATCAGCCAGCCGATGACGGAAACCGCCTGATGCAGCCGCTCCTGATCGAAGCCGAGGACGTGGAAAAGCGTTTCGGCAACACGAAAGTTCTCGACCGTGTCAGTTTCGGCGTCCGCCGCGGCGAGACCGTGGTCCTGATCGGTTCCTCGGGTTCGGGCAAGACCACGCTGCTGCGGTGCATCAACCATCTCGAGAAAATCGAGGGCGGGCGCATCGTGGTCAATGGCGGCCTGATCGGCTACCGCGAGCAGAACGGAAAACTGGCGGAGGATCTCGAGGTCAACATCGCCCGGCAGCGACGGGATGTCGGCATGGTGTTCCAGCGCTTCAACCTGTTCGCAAATCTCGATGTCATCGAAAACATCATCCTCGCGCCCATGAAAGTTCGCGGCAGGCCGCGAGCGGAAGCGGTATCGCGAGCGGAAGCGCTGCTGGCACGCGTCGGCCTCTCGCACAAGGCCAGGGCGATGCCGTCCTCCCTCTCGGGCGGACAACAGCAGCGGGTCGCGATCGCCCGTGCGCTCGCGATGCAGCCGGCGGTGATGCTCTTCGATGAGCCGACCTCGGCGCTCGACCCCGAGATGGTGGGCGAAGTGCTCGCGGTGATGCGCGATCTGGCGCAGGACGGCATGACGATGATGATCGTGACGCATGAAATGGGCTTTGCGCGAAATGTCGCGGATCGGATCATCGTGATGGATCGCGGGCGCATCGTCGAGGATGGGCCGCCTGCGGTCCTGTTCGAGCAGCCGGTTCACCCGAAGACGCGGGCGCTGCTGGGTTGCCGGCATTAGATCTTCAATCCCGCCCTGCCTCGCGATGGGAGTGCGGCGGCGGCAACTATGACCGCCGCTTGAGGAACAGCAATGCCAGCGCCAGCAGGATGGCGCCGAAGACGAGCTGGCGCGCGCCTTCGGAAATGTTCAGCGTCACCAGGATCGCCTGCAGCAGGACGACGGTCAGCGCGCCGGCGATGCTGCCGGCATAGCCCCCCTCGCCGCCTGACAGCCGGGTGCCGCCGATGACGACGGCGGCGATCGGCGGGAGCAGATAGTCGTTGCCCATGCCGAGATAGGCCTGCGACGAATATCCGCTCAGCAGCAGCCCGACGAAGGCGGCACATGTCGCGCTGATGACGAAGATCAGCGCCGTCACCCGTCCGATCGGCACGCCGGAGAGCAGGGCCGCAGCCGGGCTGTTGCCGATCGCATAGATCGAGCGGCCGAACGGCATCGCCCGCAGGGCCAGGATGGAAGTCGCGCCGCAGACGATCCAGACGAGGAACGCCGCCGGCATGAACCCCACATTGCCGAGCGCGAGCGCGCGGGCGGCGCCGGGGATATGGGTCGTCGGCGCGACGGCGTTCGTGTAGACGAGGGCGATGCCCTGGAGCAGCAGGTTGACGCTGAGCGTCCAGATCAGCGAATGCACCCGCAGCACGAACACGCCGAGCGTGTTCAGCAGCCCCACCGCGACGCCGACCGCGATGACGATGGCGAAGGCGATCCACTGATGGCCGTACACCGCCGCGAGATTGGTGCTCAGGATGGCCGAGAGGGTGATGGTCCACGGCACCGAAAGGTCGATCTGGCCGATCAGGATGGCGAAGGTCTCGCCGATCGCGATCAGGCCGATGAACGTCGCCTGCACGAGTTGCAGCCGTATGGTGCCCCAGCCGAGGAATTCGGGATTCACCGCGACGGCGCAGCCATAAACGAGAAGGAGGATCAGGTAGGACAGCAGCATGCGCCGCGCCGCCGGCCCGAGGCGGGCGGCGAACGGCGCCGGGCCTGTCCCGATGCGCGCCGTCTTGCCGGGCGCCGTCACTGGCGCAGCACCGTGAGCCAGTTGCCGCCGCGCAGCAGGCGCAGCCCGCCGAGGCCGAGAACCACCATGAGGATCAATCCTTCGATGCAATCCTGCCAGAAGGCGGAGACGTTGAAGACGCCGAGGGCGTTGAGGATGATCGAGAGCAGGAAACTGCCGAGGATCGGCCCGATGGCCGTGCCGCGCCCGCCGGTCAGCGCGACGCCGCCGAGCACCGCGGCGGCGAGCGAGTTGAGCGTGTAGATGCTGCCGATCGTGGGATCGCCGGATGTGGTCTCGGCGGCGAGGAACAGGGCGGCGATCGCGGCGAACAGTCCGGCCAGCACATAGCTGGTCATTTCGACGCGGCGCACCGGCAGGCCGGAGACGCGCGCGCTTTCGGCGTCATCGCCGACCGCGACGATGAACCGGCCGAGGCGGGAGCGGAAGACGGGAAGCCAGGCCAGCAGCACGGCGGCGGCCAGCAACACCAGCGAGAACGGCAAAATGCCCCAGTTGCCGGTCAGCGCGTTGGCGAAGCCGGCGGGGATGGCGCCGCCGGGGCGCGGCAGGATGATCAGCGCCGCGCCGCCATAGATGAACGAGGTGCAGAAGGTGGCGATCAGCGGTTCCACGCGCCCGTAGGCGATGATCAGGCCGTTCACCGCGCCGAGCCCGAGGCCGATCAGCAGCGACAGCACGACGATGCCGCCGATGCCGAGCGGGCTGCCCTGCATCGTCGTCGCCGCGAAGCAGTTGACCAGGGTGATCTCGGCGCCGATCGACAGATCGAGGCCCGCGCCGAGCAGCACGATGGTCTGGCCGATCGCGGCAAGGGCAAGCGGCA
>JAJZFF010000269.1 GCA_021805485.1 Pseudomonadota bacterium | reverse complement strand
TTCACCGGCATCATCCCGCCGCTGACCCATGCCGCCTGGGAGCGCGCCTTCGGCCTCTACAAGGCGACGGCGCAGTACCAGGCGATGCAGCCGAAGATGACGCTGGGGCAGTTCCAGTCGCTCTACTTGCCGATGTTCCTCGACCGCGACTGGGGGCGGCTGATGGCGGTGGTGTTCCTGGTGCCGCTGGCGATCTTCCGGCTGCGGGGGCGGATTTCGAACCGGCTGACCGCCTGGCTGCTGTTCCTGTTCGGGCTCGGCGCCGGCGAGGCGACGATGGGCTGGTACATGACCTACGAGGGCATGACGAGCCGCATCCTGCAGCCCTCGCCGCTGTATCTCGGGCCGCATTTCGTGCTGGCGATGCTGATCTTCACCGCCATGCTGTGGACGGCGCTGACGCTGCGCAACCCCGAGCCGGCGATTCTGCCGGGTCTTGCCCGGCTGCGCGGGCTGCTGAGCGTCTCGATCGGGCTGATCATCGCCACGATCGGGCTCGGCGCGCTGGTGGCGGCGAGCGGGGCGCTCAAGGTGTACAACACGTTTCCGCTGATGGACGGGCACGCGCTGCCGCCGCACGCGCTGGCGATGCATCCGCTCTGGCTCAATTTCCTCGCCAACAAGGCGACGGTGCAGTTCGAGCACCGGGTGGCGGCGACGGTGACGGCGATCGTCGTCGTCGTTGCCGCGGCGATGGGGCTGCGCGCGCCGGTGGGGGCGAAGGCGCGCGACCTGTTCCTGCTCTTGGCCGGGCTGGTTTCGCTCCAATATATCCTGGGCATGAGCACGCTGGTCTCGGGCATGGCCGAACTCGGCTATGTGCACGAGCTGAACGCCGTGCTGCTGCTCGCCGCCTGCATCGCCTGCCGCCACGCGCTGCGCGGCGCCACGGCGGCGGTGCCGCTTCCCGTCTATGAGATGAAGGCCGCTGAATGATGTCCGACACGATGCAAGACATGCTCGCCACCGCCGACCGGCTGTTCCACGGCAATGACGGGCTCGACGTGATCGAGGCGCGGCGGGCCATCGCCCCCGTGCTGGAGGCCGCCGACGATGGCGAGCTGTTCCTGGAATATCGCGAATCCGAGGTGGTGAGCCTGGATGACGGGCGGATCCGCAACGCGAATTTCGACAGCCGGCGCGGTTTCGGCCTGCGCGCGGTGACCGGCGAGGCGGCGGTCTATGCCCATGCCGGGGAGATTTCCGACGCCGCCCTGGCGCGCGCGGTGGAGACGCTGCGCGCGGCGCGGCAGGGCGATGCCGGGACGGTGGCGGTGGCCCCCGCGGCGGCGACGCGCAGGCTCTATACCGGGCATAATCCGCTGGCGGAGATGCCCTTCGCGGCGCGGGCGGCGCTGCTCGGCGAGATCGACGCCTATGCCCGCGGCGCCGATCCGCGCGTGGTGCAGGTGATGGCGAGCCTGGCCGGCGAGTGGCAGGTGGTCGAGATCCTGCGGGCGGACGGGGTGCGGGTGGCCGATGTGCGGCCGCTGGTGGTGCTGCATGTGTCCGTGGTGATGGAGCAGGACGGGCGGCGCGAATCGGGCGGCCACGGGGCCGGCGGGCGCGCCACCTATGACGGGGTGACGGCGCCGGCCTTCTGGCGGGCGGCGGTGGACGAATCGATCCGCAAGGCGGCGCTGAACCTCGACAGCGTGCCGGCGCCGGCGGGCGAGATGCCGGTGGTGCTGGGCGCGGGCTGGCCGGGCATTCTGCTCCACGAGGCGATCGGGCATGGGCTGGAGGGCGATTTCAACCGCAAGAAGACCTCGGCCTTCGCCGGGCTGATGGGCAAGCGCGTCGGCTCGAAGGGGGTGACCGTCGTCGATGACGGCACGATCCCCGACCGGCGCGGCTCGCTCAGCGTGGATGACGAGGGAACGCCGAGCGGGCGCACCGTGCTGATCGAGGACGGCATCCTGACCGGCTACATGCAGGACCGGCAGAACGCGCGGCTGATGGGCATGGCGCCGACGGGCAACGGGCGGCGGCAGTCCTACGCGCATCTGCCGATGCCGCGGATGACCAACACCATCATGCTGGAGGGCGAGGCGAGCCGGGAGGACATGATCCGCTCGGTGAAGCGCGGGCTCTACGCGGCGAATTTCGGCGGCGGGCAGGTGGACATCACCTCGGGCAAGTTCGTGTTCACCGCCTCGGAAGCCTACATGATCGAGGATGGCAAGGTCGGCGCGCCGGTGAAGGGGGCGACGCTGATCGGCAACGGGCCGGACGCGCTGACGCGGGTCGAGATGATCGGCAACGACTTCGAACTCGATCCCGGCATCGGCACCTGCGGCAAGAACGGGCAGGGCGTGCCGGTGGGCGTGGGGCAGCCGAGCATCCTGATGGGCGGGCTGACGGTGGGCGGCACCGCCTCCTGAAACGGCAACCGCCGGCCCGGGGGACCGGACCGGCGGGTTCTGGCGTGGCGCGTTGCGCGGATCAGCGCGGCGTGAGTGCCGCAACTCCCGGCAGGGTCTTGCCTTCCATCCATTCGAGGAAGGCGCCGCCGGCCGAGGAGACATAGGTCAGGCGGTCGGTGACGCCGGCGAGGCGGAGCGCCGCCACGGTGTCGCCGCCGCCGGCGACCGAGATCAGCCCGCCGGCCGTGGCCTCCGCCACCGCGATGGCGAGGCGCATGGTCGAGGCGTCGAAAGGCGGGGTCTCGAAGGCGCCGAGCGGGCCGTTCCAGATCAGCGTCTTCAGCTCCTTCACCGCGGCGATGATCGTCTCGGTGGTGGCGGGGCCGACATCGAGCGCCATCGCGTTCGCCGGCACCGCGTTCGCCGGCACGGTTTCGGTGGGCGGGTTCGGCGCGAAGGTCTCGCTGACCACGAAATCCGACGGCAGCAGGATGCGGCAGCCATGAGCCGCCGCCGATTCGACGATGGCGCGGGCGGTGTCGTGCAATGCGGGTTCCTGCAGCGACTTGCCGAGTTC
>JAJZFF010000206.1 GCA_021805485.1 Pseudomonadota bacterium | reverse complement strand
GCAGGAAAGAGCCATCGCTCTCGTCCGCCTCGACCACCATCCATTCGCCGGCGCCGAGGCGCGTGTTGCTGCCATAGGCGTTGATGATGCCGCCATTGATCACGGTGGGATCCAGCCCGGCGCCCTCGAGCACGGCGGCGATCAGGCTCGTCGTCGTCGTCTTGCCGTGGGTGCCGCCGACGGCGATCGACCATTTCAGCCGCATGAGTTCGGCCAGCATCTCCGCCCGCCGCACCACCGGGATCATCTGCGCGCGGGCCGCCGCCACCTCCGGATTATCGCGCTTGACCGCGGAGGAGACGACGACGACGCGCGCGGCGCCGAGATGGGCGGGATCATGGCCGATGGCGATGGAAATGCCCGCGGCGCGCAGGCGGCGCACGTTCGCGTTCTCGGTGATGTCGCTGCCCTGGACCGAATAGCCCAGCGTGTGGAGCACCTCCGCGATGCCGGACATGCCGATGCCGCCGATGCCGACGAAATGGATCGTGCCGATGCCGAGCGGGAGCGCCCTCATCGGCCGCGCTCCGCGCCGATCAGCGCATCGACCTGCGCCGCAAGGCGCTCGGCCGCATCCGCGCGGCCGAACCGCGCGGCCGCCGCCGCTGCTTCGGCGAGCGATGCCGGCGCCTCGAACAGGCGGCCGAGCCGATGGGCGAGCGATTTCGCGGTGAAATGCGCCTGCGGCAGCAGCCAGCCGCCGCCGGCGATGGCCAAGGCCCGGGCATTGGCCGTCTGATGGTCGTCGATCGCGGTCGGCAGCGGCACCAGGATCGCAGGCCGGCCCGCCACTGCCAATTCGGCGACGGTCGAGGCGCCGGCACGGGCGATCACGAGATGGGTCTGCGCCAGACGCTGCGGGATGTCGTTGAAGAACGCCGCAGTTTCGGCCGCGATTCCGGCCGCACGATAGGCGGCGCGAACCCGGCCGAGATCGTCCTCCCGGCACTGCTGCACGAGGTCGAGCCGCGCGCGCAGCGCTTCGGGCAGGGCGGCGAGTGCGGCTGGCACGACGTCGCTGAGCACGCGTGCGCCCAGCGAGCCGCCGAGCACCAGCATGCGGAGCCGATCCTGCGGCGCGGCGTAGCCTTGCCCGGCCAGCGCGGCGATCGGCGCGCGCACGGGGTTGCCGACCAGCTCGGTCCGAACCCCCTCCGGCACGCGCGCGGTCGGGGCGAAACTCAGCGCCAGCAGGTCCGCCCGGCGCGCCAGGAAGCGGTTGGCGCGGCCGAGCACGGCGTTCTGCTCGTGCAGCACGATGCGCGGACGCCGCCGCAGCAGCCGCGCCGCCAGCACCGGGGCCACCGACGGATAGCCGCCGAAGCCGACCACAGCCTCGGCGCCGATGCGCATGAGGATCGAGCGCGCCTCGATGACGCCGAGGGCCAGCGCACCGGCCGCCATGGCCGCGCGCAGCAGGTTGCGGCCCGCGAGCCCGCCGCCCCGGATCACGTAGCGCTCGCAGCCGCCGAAGCTGGCCGCGGCCAGCTCCGCCGAGCGGGCATCGGTCATCAGCGCCACCCACCGGCCGCGCGCCGCCAGCGACTCGGCCAGGGCAGCGGCGGGAAAGACATGCCCGCCGGTGCCACCGGCGGCGATGACAACGGGACGGATCGCGGCCCCCCTCACGACGGCAAATCCCCGTGATGGCGCCGGCGCGTGAGGGCCAGCAGCATGCCGATGCCGAGCGCCACCGCCAGGACCGAGGAGCCGCCATAGGAGACGAAGGGCAGTGTCATGCCCTTGGTCGGGATCAGATGCAGCGAGGAGGCCATGTTGACGAAGGCCTGCAGGCCGAAACTGGTGACCAGCCCGGCCGCGGCGAGCACGGCGAAGAGGTCGTTCTCCTCGCGCAGCCGCAGCAGCCCGCGCAACACGATGAAGGCGAACACCGCGATGACCGCGAGGCACATGAGCAGGCCGAATTCCTCCCCGGCGACGGCGAAAACGAAGTCGGCATGGGCGTCCGGCAGCACGTTCTTCACCTGCCCCTCGCCCGGACCGCGGCCGAGCAACCCGCCATTGCCGAACGCTTCGAGCGAGGTCGTCACCTGGTAGTGATCGCCGGCGGCGGGATCGAGGAAGCGCGCCACTCGGCTGTGCACGTGCGGAAACAGCACGTACGCGGCCACACCGGCCCCGCCCATGGCGGCGAGCCCGATCGCCACCAGGATCATGTTCAGGCCGTAGACGAAAAGCTGGGCCAGGAACACGGCGGTGAGAACGGTCAGCATGCCGATGTCGGGCTGCGATTTCAGCGCCAGCGCGATGACGGCGAAGATCGCCGTCGCGATGGCGAGCCCGGGAAAGCGTGCCTGCCGCCGTCCCTCGGCGAGCAGCCAGGCGGTGACGATGGCGAAGCACGGCTTGAGGAATTCGCTCGGCTGCAGCGAGAGGCCGGGCAGCGCGATCCAGCGCCGCGCGCCCTTGATCTCGGTTCCGACCACCAGCGTCGCGGCGGTCAGCGCCAGCGCCACCGTGCCGCCGATCACGCCGATGCGGCGAATGTCATGCGGCGATAGCAGCGAGATGCTGATGACGATGGCGCCCGCCAGCACGAGGAAGGCGACCTGCTTCAGGATGAACGCGTCGCGTGCCTCGCCAATGCGTTCGGCCACCGCCGGACTGGCCGCCAGCATCATCACGTAGCCGAAACCGATGAGCACCGCGATGGCGACCAGCGTCCAACGATCGACGCTCCACCACCAGCGTCCGAGCAGCGAGGTGTCGGCGCGGGAGAGAGCGGGCATCAGGCGGCCCTCCCCTCGGCAAGCGCGGCGACGAGGGCACGGAAGCGGTCGCCGCGCGCCTCGAAGCCGGAGAACTGGTCGAAACTGGCGCACGCCGGCGACAGCAGCACGACGGCAGCGGATTTGCGCGCCACCGCGTAGGCTTCCGGCACCGCGCGGTCGAGCGAGCCCACGATACGGTGCGGAACTCGGTGTTGGG
>JAJZFF010000067.1 GCA_021805485.1 Pseudomonadota bacterium | reverse complement strand
ACTCCCGCCTCGACACCACAAAACTCAACCAAACCTTCGCCCTCGCCCTCCCACACTGGAAAGACGCCACCGCCCGCATCGTCCCCGCAATCCTCGCGCAGGACGAAACACCGTGATCACCATCCTCCTCTCCACCTTCAACGGAACGCGCTTCCTCCCCGAACAGCTCGCAAGCTTCGCAGCGCAGACCGACCAGGACTGGCGCCTCCTCTGGCGCGATGACGGATCCTCCGACTCCACGCGCGAGATCATGGCCAGCTTCGCCGCAGGCCTCGGCGCCGGCCGCTGCGTCGAGGTGGCGCATTCCGGCTTCCATCTCGGCGCCGGCCAGAGCTTCCTCGCCCTGCTCGCCGAGGCGGGGGACGCCGAACTCATCGCCTTCGCCGACCAGGACGATGTCTGGCTGCCGGAAAAACTCGCCCGCGCCCGCGCGGCGCTGCGCGGCCCGGGTGCGGGCGCACGCCTCTACACCGCACGGCAATACCTGGTCGATGCCGCGCTGCAGGGCCGCAAGCTCTCCGCCCTGCCCGCCCGCAAGCCCGGCTTTCCCGCCTGCCTCACGCAGAACGTGGTCCACGGCAACACGGCGGTGATGAACCGCGCCGCCGCCGACATGGTCAACCGCATCCCCGGCCCCTCCGGCACCGTGCATGACTGGTGGAGCTACATCGTCGTCAGCGCCTGCGGCGGCGCCATCACCATCGACCCCGAGCCCGTCGTCCTCTACCGCCAGCACAAGGACAACCTGATCGGCTCGCCGCGCACGACCGTGGCGCGCGCCCTCGGCGCGATCCGCCGCGGCCCCGACATCTTCATGACGATGATGCGCCGCCATGTCCGCCAGCTCGAAGCGCATGGCGACCTGCTCACCGCCGCCGCCCGCGCCGATCTGGCGCGGATCTCCGCCGGGCTCGAGGGCGGCTTCGCGCCGCGCCTCAGCGCCATGCGCTGCCCCGGCCTGACGCGGCAGACGGTGCTGGAAAACCTGCTCTTCCGCCTCTGGTTCGTGCTCGGCTGATCCCGCCGCGGGTCAGGCCGCCGGCGTCTCCGCCGCCAGCGCCTCCACCCGCCAGCCGCCATCCCCGGTCAGCCGCAGCCGCCGCGCGTGGTAGCGGATGATGGTGGAGCGGTGCCCGACGCTGACCAGCGTCACCCCCGGCAGCTCGTCGAGCAGCGTGCGATACATCCGCGCCTCGTAATCCTCGTCGAGCGACGAGGTCGCCTCGTCCAGGATCACCACCTCCGGCCGCAGCAGCACGCAGCGCGCGAAGCCGATCCGCTGCTGTTCGCCGAGCGACAGTTCGCGGTCCCAGGCCTGCTCGGCCTCGAGCCGCCCGGCGAGATGCCCGAGCCCGACCCGCTCCAGCATCGCCGCGACGCGCGCCGGCTCCAGCGCCTCGCCATAGGGGAAGGCGATGCTCTCGATCAGCTTTCCGTTCGGCAGATAGGGCCGCTGCGGCACGAACAGCACCCGGCCGGCGGGCATCGTCACCCGCCCCTCGCCGAACGGCCAGATCCCCGCGATCGCGCGCACCAGCGTGCTCTTGCCCGATCCGGTCGGCCCGCTGATCAGCACCCGCTCGCCCGGCCCGATCGCGATGTCGAGCCCTTCCAGCAGCTTCCGCCCGTCCGGCAGCGTCAGCGTCAGCCCCTCGATCGCGAGCCCCGCCTCGTCCCCGCGCGCATAGGCGATGCGCGGCGCCGTCGCCGCCGCGTGATGCCGCCGCAGGCTCACCTCCAGCGTATAGAGACGGTCGACCACCGCGCGCCATTCGGTGATCGACAGATAGCCCTGCCCGATCGAGCTGAAATTGTTGAGGATGAACGCGAAGGCCTGCTGCGTCTGGCCGAACGCGTTGTTGGTCTGCGACACGGTGCCGATCAGGATCCGCTTGGCGAGATAGGACGGGATCACCAGGCCGAAGGCGAGCAGCCCGCCCAGCGTGTTGAACGAGAAGTTGAAGGTATTGACGAACACCGTCCGGTAGACCCGGCGGTAGAAGATCTCGACCACCGGCGCGAAGGTCCGCTTCAGCCGCGTCGCCTCCGCATCGCCGCTATGCGCGGTGGCGATCGCCTCGGAATTGTCCCGCACCCGGATCAGCTCGAAGCGGAAATTGCCCTGCGCCCGCTGCTGGATGTTGTTCAGCCAGAACAGCGGCTTGCCGATGAGCAGGATCAGCCAGGTCCCGCCGATCGCGTAGATCAGGTTCATCCACAGCAGCAGGCCGGGGATATACAGGCCGAACAGCCGCAGGTTGCGGCTCAGCAGCCACAGCATCACCGAGAACGAGACGATCGTCACCACCGATTGCAGCGCGCTCAGCGGCAGGTTCACCGTCTGCCCGGTGAAGAAGTCGATGTCGTCGGAGATGCGCTGGTCGGGATTGTCGATGCCGCGGTCGTCGAGCTGCATCCGGTAATGCGCCTCGCGGTCCATCCAGCCATCGACCATGTGCCCGGTCATCCAGCGCCGCCAGCGGATCTGGAAGATCTGCGCGAAATACTGGCTCGCGGTGTTGATCACCACGACCATCGCCGCCAGCCCGAGAAAGATGCCGAACAGCCGCCAGATCTCCGCCACGTCGTAGCGCTGCATCGCGTCGAAGAACGAGCCGTTCCAGACCGTCAGCGCGTAGTTCATCGCCACGATCACCAGCACGGTGATGACGTTGACGACCAGCAGCCCCCAGGCCGCCAGCCGCTGCTCGGAGCGGAAGAACGGCGTCGCCACATAGAACAGTCGGTGAAAAAATCCGGTCCGGGCGAGGTCGTCGTCCATCTCTGTCTCCGCATCCACTTGTCGTCCCGCCCCCATATAGGCGCCGGCGCCGCAAGGCCAGCCGGGGCCGCGCCGCGATCCGCCGCCCGCCCCGCCGCTCTCGCGCCATCGTGAGCGCGCCGGCCCGCCCCGCGGTTGAACATCGCGCCCCGGCTTCAAACTTCCCGAACATGACGC
>JAJZFF010000251.1 GCA_021805485.1 Pseudomonadota bacterium | reverse complement strand
CGTCGAGCCGGAGCGCCAGCCGCGGGGCGCCGGGCGGTGCGAGGAGCTGGACGTCGGCCGCGTTCGGCAGCCCCGCGAGCACGTGCGCGACCGCGCCGGCGGCGCGGTCCATCGCATCGAGGTCGCGGCCGAACACATTGACCACCACGGCGGCGGTGTAGCCGGACAGCGTCTCCTCGATGCGCTCGGTGAGGAACGGCGTGATGGCGGAATTGACGCCGATGAAGCCACCCAGCGCGGCGCGGATCGCGCGCCGGGCCGCCTCCGCCTCCTCGCCGGAGAGTCCCGGGCGGAGATCGACGTCGAATTCGCTGTATTCCGGGCCCCACGTATCTTCGGAAAGCTCCGCCCGCCCGATCCGCTGGGCCACCGTGCGCACCACCGGCAGCGCCGCCAGCGCGCCGCTGACACGTTCGCCGAGACGCAGCGATTCGGCGATCGACGTGCCGGGCAGCGCCGCCATGTGCACGACCAGATGGCCCTCGTTCAGCTCCGGCAGGAAGGCGGCGCCGAACAGCGGCAGCACAGCGAGGCCGGCGGCGGTGAAGACGGCCGAGCCGGCGAGCACGAGCTTTGCGTGGCGCATGGCGCCGAGCAGAAGCCGCCGATAGAGCCGCCGCAGCACGCGGATCACCGGCGGCTCGCCCGTCCGCGTCTCGCGCTGCACCAGCAGCAGCATCGCCAGCGCCGGCGTGACCACGACCGCGACCACCAGGGAGGCCAGGATGGCGAGGATGTAGGCCAGGCCCAGCGGGGCGAAGAAGCGCCCGGCCAGGCCGGGCAGGGTCAGGATCGGCAGGAACACGAGGATGACGATGAAGGTGGCGTAGACCACCGCCCCGCGCACCTCCAGCGACGCGTCCAGCACCACCCGCGCCGGCGGCCGCGGCGTGCCGGCCTGGCGGTTCTCGCGCAGGCGGCGGACGATGTTCTCGACATCGATGACCGCATCGTCCACCACCTCGCCGATGGCGATGGCCAATCCGCCCAGCGTCATGGTGTTCAGTGTCACCCCGAGCCAGGTCAGCACCATCACCGCGGCGAGCAGCGAGATCGGAATGGCGAGGCAGGAGATCGCCGCGGTGCGCAGGTCGAAGAGGAACAGGAACAGCACCACGATCACCAGCGCCCCGCCCAGGATCAGCGAGGCGCTGACATTGCTCAGCGCGGCGTGGATGAAGTCCGCCGGGCGGAACAGGTCGTCGTGCAGGGTGATGCCGCGCCGGGCGAGATCCGCGCGCAGACCGGCCAGCGCGCGCACCACCCGCGCGGTGACCTCGATCGTGTTGGCGCCGTACTGGGCGGAGACGACGACGACGACGCCCGGCCGGCCCATGATGCTGGCGCCGCCGAAGGCCGGCTCCGGCGCGCGGGCGACGGTGGCGACATCGCCGAGCGTGACGCTGCCTGCGGCGGTGGCCGCGAGGACGCGTCCGGAGAGCGCCTCCGCGCTCACCGCCTGGCCCTGGGTTTCGAGCACCAGGCGCTGGTTCGGCGTGTCGATGAAGCCGGCGCCCCGCATCGCGGTCGCGAGCCGCGCCGCCGCCAGCGCCTCGTTGAGCCCGATGCCGTGGTCCATCAGCGAAGCGGGGCTGAGCTGGATCTGCAGCGATTCGCGCTCGCCGCCGAACACCGCCGCGTTGGCCACGCCGGGCACGGCGAGCAGGCGCGGACGCAGCGTCCAGTCCGCCGCGCGGCGCAGCTCCATCGGCGAGACCGGGCCGGTCAGGCCGAGGATCAGCACCGTGCTGGTCGAGGAGGCGAGCGGGGAAAGGCTCGGCGGCGGGATGCCCGGCGGGAGCTGGCGGGTGGCGGCGGTGAGCCGCTCGGCGACGAGCTGGCGGTCGCGATAGAGATCGCTCGCCGGATCGAACACGACGCTGACGACGGAGAGCCCCTGGATCGAGGTCGAGCGCAGCCCCTGCACGCCCGGGGCGCCGTTCAGCGCGTCCTCGATCGGCTGCGTCACCAGGGTTTCGACCTGCTCCGGCGCCAGCCCGGGCGCCTCGGTCTGGATGCCGACCTGGGCCGGGGCAAATTCCGGGAACACATCGTAGCGCGCCCCGAGCAGCACGTCGGTGCCGTAGGCGAGCAGCAGCAGGGCGAGTGCCGCGACGATGCCGCGCAGGCGGATGGCGAGCGCGATCAGTGCCGCTTGCGGCCCGCGCGGCGCCGGCGTGGCCGCGCTCACGCCATCCACCTCACGGCTGCTCCCCTTCGTCGCCGAGCTGGATCTGGGTGCGGAATTCCTCCGAAAGCAGCGCCTGCGCGCCGGTCCCGGCCAGTTCCACGCTGCTCTGGCCGGGAACCGGGCTGGCGATGACGTAGCCGCCGGCTTCCGGCGTGTCGGTGGCGACGGCGCGGCGGGCGAAGCGGTCCGGGCCGGTGCGCAGATAGATCCAGGCCTGGCCCCGCCACCAGACGACGGCGTCCGAAGGTACCAGCACGGCGTCGGCGAGCGGTTCGCCGGGCAGGCGCAGGAGCAGGCTGGTGCCCGGCAGCAGGTCGCGCGCCTCGGCCGCGACATAGAGCAGGGCGGTGCCCTGCAGACGCGGATCCGCGCGCGTGGCGGGCGCGAGCAGGCGCAGCTCGCGTCCGGGCGCGGTGGTGATCCAGGCGCGCGGCGGTGGGCCGGAGCGCGGCAGGGCGACGCCCTCCGGCACGGTCGCCAGCACCAGCCGGTCCTCGCCGGCGATCAGCCGCCGGGCGCGCGCCTCCTCGGCGAAGACCGCGTGCGCCAGCGTCTCGCCCCAGTCCTGGACCGCGGCGTCCTCGAGCCCGCGCAGAGCCGCCTCGGCCTGGGCGAGCGCCGCCTCGGCGGCGTGGAACTCGGCCTCCGCCGCCTCCATCGCCGCCTCGGAGACATTGCGCTGCTCGCCATAGAGCTTGCGCGCGCGCTGGAAGGCGGCCCGCGCCATGGCCAGCCGCGCCGCGGCGGCGCTGCGCTGCGCCGCCGCGCTGGCGTGGCTGGCTGCCAGCGCGGCCAGCGGGGCGGAATCGAGCACGCTGCCATAGGCGCTGAGCCAGCGCGGCGCGGTGGCGGGAGTGAGGCGAAGGATGACGATGCCGTTGCGCCGGCGCGCCTCGGCGTCGAGCGTCAGCGGCCGCGGCTCCCCGCTCGCCGCCTCGGCATGGGACGGGGCCCGTACCGCCGCGTCGTCATCGTCCTTGCCGCCCCCGCCGGTGGCGAGCAGGCCCAAGCCCAGCAGGCCGCCAAGCAGGGCGAGCGCGGCGAGGAGCACCAGCGCGGCGAGGCGAGCGCGGCGGCCGCTACGGCGTCCGCTCATCGCGGCGGCTCCCTCATGGCCCGGCCATCGCCGCGCGCGGGTTCGTTTCCGGGTCGGGCGCGGCGGAGGCCGGGCCGACCAGCGGCACTTGCAGCGCGTCCTCGAGCGCGCCGGCCGCCTGGTGCTCGGCGGCGAGCGCGTCGAGCCAGCCCTGGCGGACCAGGCCGCGCTCGACCTCGGCGGCGAGCAGCGCCGGCCGATCGGCGGCGCCGGCGGCCACGGCGCGGGCGATCGCCTCGACGCGCCCATCCTGCTCGCGCAGCAGCGCGCTCGCCGCTGCCAGTCCCCGCTCGGCCGCGCGCATGCCGGCCGTGGCCTGCTCGATCTCGCCCAGGATCCGCGCCTGCAACGCCACCAGCCTGGCGGCGGCGGCGTCGCGCCGGGCCAGCGCCTCGCCGATGCGGCCCTGGTTCTGATTGAGGATCGGCAGCTCGAAGGTCGGCGCCACGGCGAAGGCGCCGATGCCCTGGTACCAGTTGTAGCCGGGGCCGAGCGTGACATTGGGAAAGCGGCTGGCCAGCTCGATCCCGAGCGCGGCCTGCGCCGCGTCGAGCTCGGCCAGGCGCGCGCGCAGGTCCGCCCGCCCGGTCAGCGCCGCGCGCCGGTCGGTGCCCTCGGCCCGGGCGAGGTCGAGGGTGACGGGACGGTCGAACGGATCGAGCGCCAGCGCCTGCCCGTCCAGCGCCCGCGCCGGCACGCCGATGGCGCGCGCCAGGCGCGCCACCGCCTCCGCCTCGGCGCGGGCGGCGTCGTTCTGGGCCAGCCGGAGCTGATCCAGCGCCATGCGCTCGCGCGTCACCTCCGGCGCCGCCGCGTCGCCGGCGCTCAGCCGGCGTTGCATCTCGGCGACCAGCGCCGCTTGCTGTCCGGCGCGCTCGGCCAGCAGGGCGCCGCGGCGGCGGGCGGCCCAGACATCGAGCAGGGCGGCACGGACCCCGGCGCGGACCTGCCAGCTCGCCGTGTCCAGATCGGCGCGTGCCGCCTGCGCGAGCCGGTCCGCCGCGGCGATGCGCCCGCCGCGCTTGCCGAACGACTCGATCACGGCACTGACCACGCCGCCGAACAGCCATGGCGGCGGCACGAACGAAACGCTCGGGTTCGGCCGCTCGGCCGCGGTGACGGTCCCGGCGCGCGCCAGGGCGAGCTGGCTGCGGGCGAGGTCGAGATCGGGGTGGAAATAGAGCGCGGCGAGGCTGAGGCTGGCGAGCGTCCATGGCGGCGGCGCCGGCGTGTTGTCGAGCCGTCGCGCGGCGGTGAGGAACTGGCTCAGTCGCGGATCATCGAGCCGGCGCTGTTCGAGCGTGGCCAGGCTCGCGTCCGGTGAGGCCGGCGGCCCGGGCGGGGTCGCGCAGGCGGCGAGGATGGCGCAGGCCAGCACGGCGGCGAGCGGTGAACGGCGAGCGGCCAGCTCAGCCCTCGCGAGGCGTATAGCCGTTCGCCGCATAGGCCCCGCCCTGGTAGCGCTCGCAGACGGGGTCGCCGCTGAGTTTCCCGGCGAGCTGCGCGGCGAAGACGTCGGCGCTGTCCTCGGGTTGCCAGCCGAGCCGCGCGCGCGCGTCCCGCCCCCAGAAGCTGCGCGAATTGTTCGATGCTCCCCAGATCACCGCGAGCTCCGTGCGTTCCGCCAGGACCGCCCGTTCCATCAGCCGCACCAGGTCGGCGTAGGAGAGCCAGGTCGCGAGCATGCGGGCATCGACCGGCTCGGGGAAGCAGGAGCCGATGCGCACCAGCACGCTCTCGACGCCGTGCTTGTGCCAGTAGAGCCGGCCCATCAGCTCGCCATAGGCCTTGGACAGGCCGTAATAGCAATCCGGCTCGAAACCACAGTCGTCGTCGAGCCGCTCGCTGCGTTCGTGGAAGCCGATACTGTGGTTCGACGACGCGAAGACCACGCGGGCGCGCTCGCGCCGTGCCGCTTCATAGATGTGATACAGGCCGCGCAGGTTGGGGCCGAACACCTCCTCGAACGGCCGGTCGATCGAGATGCCGCCGAAATGCAGGATCGTGCCGCACCCCTCGGCAAGCCGCAGCAGGGCGACGCCGTCGTTGAGGTCCGCCGCCTCGAAGTGGGCGCCGGCCGGCAGCGCGTCCGGGAAGGGCGCGATATCGGTCAGACGCAGGCTCCAGCCCTTGGCACCGAGGCCGCGTGCGATCTGCCGCCCCAGGGCGCCGGAGGCGCCGGTCAGGAGCACGGGGCGGGCTGGGCTGGTCATGATGGGTCCTCCGCTGCTTTGGACGCAGGGGAGGCATGCGCGCGCGTCTTCGTCAAGTCGCGCCGCCACGACAAAGCGTGCTTGATCTTCCTGGGGTCGGCGCTGCAGTCTGCCGAATGGAAAGCAGAGGAGGAACCAAGATGAACGCAAGTCTCCGTGTGGGTTATCCAGCTTTGGACCAGTAAAGCGATGCGCACGATCCAGATGGCGGCGGCGGCGCTGGCCGCGGGCGAGACCAGCGCGCGGGCGCTGGTCGAGACGTGCCTCGAACGGATCGCCGACCCGGGCGGGCAGGGCGCGCGCGCCTTCGTGCGGGTTCACGCCGAATCGGCCCGCGCCATGGCGACGGCGATCGACGCCTTGCGCCGCGCCGGGCGGGCGCCTTCGCCCTTCGCCGGCATTCCGGTGAGTCTGAAGGATCTGTTCGACATCGGCGGCGAGCCGACGCCGGCGGGCTCGCGCGTGCTCGCCGATGCCCCGCCCGCGACCGCGCACGCCCCGGCCGTGGCCCGCCTGCTCGCGGCTGGGTTGATCCCGATCGGGCGCACCAACATGGCCGAGTTCGCCTATTCCGGGCTCGGGCCCAATCCGCATTTCGGCACGCCCCTGAGCCCGTGGGATCGCGCCGGGCAGCGGGTTCCCGGCGGCAGTTCCTCGGGGGCCGCGGTCTCGGTCGCCGACGGCATGGCGATCGGCGCGATCGGCACCGATACCGGCGGCTCCTGCCGCATTCCGGCGGCGTTCTGCGGCGTCACCGGCTACAAGCCGACGGCGCGGCGAATTCCGCGCGAGGGTGCGCTGCCGCTCTCGACGACGCTCGACTCGATCGGCCCCCTGGCCAACTCGGTCGGCTGCTGCGCCATTCTCGACGCGGTGATGGCGGGCGAGGCGCCGGCCGCGCCGGTGGCGCCGCCATTGGCGGGGCTGCGGCTCGGGCTGCCCGAGACGGTGGCGTGCGAGGCGCTGGATGCCGACGTGGCGCGCGCCTTCGAGCGCGCGCTGAGGCGGCTGGAAGCGGCCGGGGTGCGCATCGTCCGCCGCCGTTTCACCGCCTTCGATCTGATCGGCGAGGTCACCGCGCTGGGCGGCTTCTCCGCCGCCGAATCCTTCGCCTGGCACCGCGAACTGCTGGCGCGGGCCGGCGCCGGCTACGACCCGCGCGTGCGCGGGCGCATCGAGCGCGGGCGCGAGCAGAGCGCGGCGGACTATCTCGGCCTCGTCGCCGCGCGTGCCCGCATGATCGCGCGCATGGATGCGGAGACCGCCGATCTCGATGCCGTGGCGATGCCGACCGTGCCCATCGTGCCGCCGCGGCTCGATGAGCTGGCCGATGACGAGGCCTACTACCGGATCAACATGCAGTCCCTGCGCAACACCTCGATCGCCAACCTGCTCGACCGCTGCGCCATCAGCCTGCCCTGCCAGGCGCCGGACGAGCCGCCGGTAGGGTTCATGCTCGTCGGCGAGACCATGGGCGATTCGCGCCTGTTCCGCCTCGCCGCCGCTATCGAGGCGGCGGTCAGGATTTAGAGCGTGATGACCGCAGGTGGAATCGCCGCAGGTCTGAATCACGCGCTCAAACAGAGAGCTAGAGTGGGGTGGCTGAGCGGAAGCGATGTCATCCCACTCTATCCGGCAGGGGAATCCCGGCGAGCGCCTGCCAGACGCGGATGACGAAGGCGTCGTCCTTGCTGCCCTGGCCGTTGGCGGCGGCGGCGAGGAATAGCTGATGCGCGCTGGCGGCCAGCGGCAGGGGGAAAGTGAGGGCGCGGGCCTGGTCGAGCACGATGCCGAGGTCCTTGACGAAGATATTCACCGCCGAGAGCGGCGTGTCGTCGCCGGCGAGGATGTGCGGCACGCGGTTCTGCCACATCCAGGAACTGCCGGCGGAGGTGGAGATGACATCGTAGAGTGTCTGCGGGTCCGCGCCGGCGCGGATGCCCAGCGCCATTGCCTCGGCGGCGGCGGCGATATGCACCCCGGCGAGGAGCTGGTTGACCATCTTCACCGTCGAGCCGACGCCGATCTCCGCGCCGAGCCGCCAGACCTTGGCCGCGATCGCCGCCAGCACCGGCTCGGCGGCGGCGAAGGCGGCCTCGCTGCCGGAGGCCATCACCGTCATCGTTCCCGCGCGCGCGCCGGCGGCGCCGCCGGAGACGGGGGCATCGAGCATGGCGAGCCCGGCTGCGGCGAGCTTCTCGCCGGTCGCCCGCGCCGCCGCGGGGGCGACGGTGGCGGAGCAGATCACCACGGTCCCGGCCGCGAGGCGCCCGGCGCAGCCCTCGGCGCCGAACAGCACCGTCTGCACCTGGGCGTCGTTGACCACCAGCACGATGACCGCGTCGAGGTCGGCGGGGAGCTGCGCGGGGCTGGCGAGCGCGGTGCCGCCGGCGGCGGCGAGGTCCGCCCTGGCCTGTTCATTGATGTCGCAGCCGAAGACGGCGAAGCCCTGGCGCGCGAGGTTCAGGGCCACGCCCATGCCCATCGAGCCGAGCCCGATCACCCCGACCCGCGTTTGTTCTGCGCTCATGCTACTCTCCTCGTGAAGCGGCCTGGTTGCGGCTGATCGATCATTTCGCGGCGCGCGCCAGGGCGTCCAGATCGGTTTTCAGCCCCGGCAGGGCGCCGGCGGCCAGCGCCTTGATGTCTGGATCGGCGCTCTGGCTGGCGGCGGAGAACAGCGAGACCAGCCGCTCCTGGTGCGGGCCGACCGCATCGAGGAACGCGCGATCGAACTCGCCGGGCTTGGCCGAGGCCACCATCTGCTGAGCCAGGAGATCGTCCTGGCCGAGTTCGGTGGGGGGGGCGACATCCTTGACCGCAGCCAGGGCGCGCAGCTTGGCGTTGGTGGCGTCGCTCGCGCTCGTGATGCGCTGGGCGAGTTCGCGCAGCCGCGCCGTGCGGGCGTGGGTGCTGGCGACCCGGCTCAGCTCCGCGGTGGCGATCAACTCGCTGCTCGCATCGGTGATGAAGGCGGTATCGCGCGGCCCGACGGTCTGCGGCGGGGCGACGGGCATGGGTGGCGGCGGCGGGGCGGCGGGGCCGAACGGCTGCATCGGCCCGCACGCGGCGAGTGCCAGGAACAGCGTGACGGCAGCAGCGGAGAACGGCGGCACGGCGGGATGGGGCATGTCACTCTCGCGGCGGTGTGAAGCTCAGAAGGGAGCAGCCTGGCGGAAACGGTCCACGGCGGCGATGAGCGCGCGGCGCGTGCCAGGTTCGAGGGCCGAGTGTCCGGCGTCGGGGATCAGCGACAGCCTTGCGCCGGGCCAGGCGGCGGCGAGCTCGAAGGCGGTGCGCGGCGGACAGATCATGTCGTAGCGGCCTTGCACGATTTCGGCCCGGATCCCGGCCAGGCGATGCATCTGCCCGAGCAGGCCCTGGCGCGGGAGGAAGAGGCGATGGGCGAAATAATGCGCCTCGATCCGTGCCAGCCCGAGCGCGCTGCGCTCCTGGGCGAAGGCCGTCACCGTCTCCGGGCTGGGCAGCAAGGTACTGCAGGCGCCCTCATAGATCGACCAGGCCCGGGCCGCGGGCAGATGCACCGACGGGGAGGGGTCGGTCAGACGGCGCAGATAGGCCCCGAGCGGGTCGGCGCGCTCGGCCTCCGGCAGAAAGCCGAGGAAGGCGGCATGGGCCTCGGGGAACACGCGGCCCAGCCCGTGCAGAAACCACTCCACCTCCTCGTCGCGGCCGAGAAAAATGCCGCGCAGCACGCAGCCGGCGACGCGCTCGGGGTGTTGCTGGGCGTAGGCCAGCGCCAGCGTCGAGCCCCAGGAGCCGCCGAAGAGCAGCCAGCGTTCGATGCCGAGATGGTGCCGCAGCGCCTCGATGTCGGCGACCAGGTGCGGCGTGGTGTTGGCGACGAGGCTGCCGAGCGGGCTGGAGCGGCCGGCGCCGCGCTGGTCGAAAATCACCACGCGCCAGGAGTCGGGGTCGAAGAAGCGCCGGTGCACCGCCCCGGCGCCGGCGCCGGGGCCGCCGTGCAGGAACAGCGCCGCGGCGGCACGCGGATTGCCGACCTGCTCCCAATACATCACATGACCATCCGAGAGCGGGAGGAAGCCGGTCTCGTAGGGTCCGATCTCGGGAAAGAGGTCACCGCGTGGCATGGTGGCGAAGTCTGGCACGCCGCGTCGATTTGCGGAACCGGGCCAGGGAAGCGGCCGATGGGGCGGGAGAGTGAGGCATGACGGGCGGTGGTTTGCAGCGGCTCTGGGTCGGGCTGGCCGGCATCGGCGGGGCGAGCGGAGTGGCGCTGGCGGCCTATGGCGCCCATGGCGGGCTGGAGGGGCATGCGGCGCGGCTGCTCGCCAGCGCGGTCGAGATGCAGCTCTGGCACGTGCTCGCCCTGCTGGCCGCCGCAGTGTGGAGCCCGCGCGGCGGCCCGATCGCCCATCTCGCGGCCGCCGGCTTCGCCCTCGGCACCATGCTGTTCTGCGCCACGGTCACCGCCGGCGCGCTCGGCCTGCCGCGTTTCGGTCCGCTCGCGCCGATCGGCGGCACGGTGCTGATCGCGAGCTGGGTCGTGCTCGCGATTTCGGCGTTGCGTCCGGCGCGGCGTTCGGCCTGAGCGCGCTGGCGTGAATAAAACGCGGCGCCGGCGATACCAGGCGTTTCCGTCGCCGCCGGAGGGGCTATAGTGAGAGTCGCGGAGGAGCACTTCACGGCTGCAACCGAAAGGACCGCAGATGGCGACGCGACCGAAGACCCCGGACATCGATCCAATGAAGATGTTCGCCGATATGAAGCTGCCGAACGTACCGGACGTGGAGACATTGCTCGGCACTTATCGGCGGAATATCGAAGTATTTTCACAGGCCAACCGAATCGCCCTGGAGGGCGCGCAGACCGTCGCCCGGCGGCACATGGAGATTCTCCAGCAGATGGTCTCGGAACTCGCCGAGACGGTGAAGGTGATGAGCGAGGCGGACGCGCCGGCGGCAAAGGCGGCGAAGCAGGCCGAAATGCTCAAGCACTCGTACGAGCGCTCGATCGCCAACAGCAAGGAGCTGAGCGATCTCATCCAGCACGCGAATGCCGAGGCGCTCGGGCTGCTGAACCGGCGCTTCATGGAAGCGATGGACGAGGTTAAATCGCTGATGGAGAAGGCCGGAAAGTGAACGGCACGCCGGCGCGGGCTCCCCGTCGCGCCGGCGATGACTTCGCCGCCCTCACGGGCGAGAAACTGGCCGCCCGCACGGGCGGTGGGGCGAGGGTCGGCGCCGCGCCATGAGTCGCCCGGCGGTGCGGCGCTACGCCGTCAAGGAGATTTTCCTCACCCTTCAAGGCGAGGGCTGCAATGCCGGCCGGCCGGCGGTGTTCTGCCGCTTCGCCGGCTGCAACCTCTGGTCCGGGCGCGAGCGCGACCGCGCCCGGGCGGTGTGCGGCTTCTGCGACACGGATTTCCGCGGCACTGACGGCGTCGGCGGCGGGCGTTTCGCCGGTGCGGGCCCGCTCGCCGACGCGATCGCCGCGCGCTGGCCGGAGGGAACCGGCGGTCGCTTCGTCGTGCTCACCGGCGGTGAGCCGTTGCTGCAGGTGGATGCGCCGCTGATCGCGGCGCTGCACGATGCGGGCTTCGAGATCGCCGTCGAGAGCAACGGGACCATCGCGCCGCCGCCGGGGATCGACTGGCTTTGCATCAGCCCCAAGGCGGGGGCGGCGCTGGTGGTCGAACGGGGTGACGAGCTCAAGCTGGTCTATCCGCAGCCCGGCGCCGAGCCGGAACGCTTCGCCGGGCTCGGCTTCCGTCACTTCCTGTTGCAGCCGATGGACGGGCCGGCGCGGGCGGCGAACACCGAGGCGGCCATCGCCTATTGCCTCGCCCATCCACCCTGGCGCCTCAGCGTCCAGACCCACAAGCTGCTCGGCATTCCCTGACTGTTCCGCCCGCCCTATGGTGCGCGCGAACGATGGGGAGAAAACGGCGATGCTGACGCTCTGGGGACGGGCCAATTCCAGCAATGTGATGAAGGTGATCTGGCTCCTCGAGGAGCTGGGGCTGCCCTATGAGCGCATCGATGCCGGCGGCAATTTCGGCCGTACGACGACGCCCGAATACCGCGCCATGAACCCGACCGGTCTCGTCCCCACCCTGGTCGATGGTGACTTCACGCTGTGGGAGAGCAACGCGATCCTGCGCTATATCTGCGACGCCTACGCGCCGGAGAGCCCGTTCTGGCCGCGGGCGCCGCGCGCGCGCGCCAATATCGATCGCTGGATGGACTTCCTGTTCACCCTCGGCCGGCCGCAGACGGTCGTGTTCTGGGGCCTGGTGCGCACGCCGCCCGAGCGGCGCGACAATGCGGCGATCGAGACCGCGATCTCCGAAGCGGGCCGGCTGTGGGCCATTCTCGATGCCGAACTGGCGCATCATCCGTTCCTCGCCGGCGATACGCTGACGCTGGCGGACATGGCCTACGGTCCGCATCTGCACCGCTGGTTCTGGTTCCCGATCGAGCGGCCGGACGCGCCACACCTGCGCGCCTGGTACGAGCGCCTGCTGACCAGGCCGGCCTACGCCCGCCACCTGGCGGCGACGCCGACGTAGGCGTCGGCGCCGCGGCTGCTGGACGGGGGCCTAGAGCGGGATGACATCGCTTTCGCTCAGCCATCCCACTCTATCTCTCTGTTTGAGCCCCTGATTCAGACCTGCGGTGATTCCACCTACGGTCATCACGCTCTAGACCGGGCGATCAGCCCTGCTCCAGCGCGGCCAGAAAGCCCTGGGCCCAGCGTGCGGCGCTGGTCGCCGTGACCGCGGCGGCGAGCGCCTGCCAACGCGTTCGGCGCTCCTCGGCGCCCATGGCGAGCGCGGCCGCGATGGCCTCGGCGATCTCGTCGGGGTCGTGCGGGTTGACGAGCAGCGCGGCGTCCAGATCGTCGGCGGCGCCGGCGAAGCGGGACAGGACCAGGACGCCCGGATCCTCCGGGTCCTGCGACGCGACATATTCCTTGGCGACGAGGTTCATGCCGTCGCGCAGGGGCGTCACCAGCCCGACACCGGCGAGGCGCTGAAACCCGGCCAGGGTGGAGCGGGCCAGGCCGCGCGTCAGGTAGCGCAGCGGAAGCCCGTCGAATTCGGCGTATTCGGCGTTGATGCGTCCGGCCAGCTCGTCCAGCTCCCGACG
>JAJZFF010000033.1 GCA_021805485.1 Pseudomonadota bacterium | reverse complement strand
GACCTCGTGAAGACCGGCGAGGAACGACGCGAAACCGTCACTTGCCGCAAGACCGCTCCAGATGGTTTGCTCGCCGAACGTACCGCCAAGCCCTCGCCGCGCCCTCTCAAGGAATGCCGCCTCGGACCTAAACGCGTAGTGGTGGACGACCGCGGTTTCGAGCAGGGCCGCGCTCCGAGCAAGATCGTTGGCGAAAGCGGCGGATGCGTCCGGAAAGCCGTCATAGTAGGACGACATGTCCTCGCCGATCGCATTCACGGCACGAATTTGGCCGTTGGTATGGCCAATTGGACAGTGCCAGAAAGCCACTCCCTGCATTGAGGAGTCAGCCTTCAAATCGGCCAGGATTTCCGATCGGGCGACATATTTGGTCAGTGGATGAACCTGTCCTTGCCGAAGCGTATAGTCGCTGAGAATGCTGTCTCCGGGCTCATCCTTGTGACCGTTCGGGCCGAAAAAGACCCAGTTGAACATCACACAATCGACCGGCTCACTGATGCCATCCACAAACGCCGCAATCGTCTTTCCCGGCGGCAGGCGAAGAAATTCATCGATATCGAAAAAACCGACCCATTCCGTCAGCCCCGCATCGCTCTGCAGGAAATGACTGTACATCCGCAATTGTTCGCCCTGCACAGGATAATGCCGAAATGTGACGAATGGCTCGCTTCCAAGAATGAACGGCAGAACCTTGCCATACAATTCAGAGGGATCATCGTCATTGCAATATAAAAAAACATGATCAAAACCAATTATTCGATAATAATTCAGCCACTCGACTATAAATCGTGATTCCCAGCGAGCACAGGCAACAATTGAAAATTTGTATTTCGACATGATCAATCAAAATTCTATAAAAATAAAATCAAAAAAATCGCGTCATCTGCCTGATCAGGCAGCCATGTCTCATTGCCCCAGCAGGTTCGCCAGCATCTGCGGCGGGAGTGTCACCTCGGAATAACCCGTCGGCGGCTCGAAATCGCCCACCGGCTGCGGGCCGACATGGAGCGAAAGCGCCTGCACGCTCACCCGGCCGTGCTGATCGCCGCCGGAGGCAGCCAGCGCAAATCCGTCCGCCGTCAGGCAGGCCGTGCCCGAGGCGTTTCGCCGCAGCACGAGGTAACGGGTGCACCGATAGCCTGCGATCGTCGCGGTGCCGAGCGGGGTGAAACGCGCCCCCCGCATCGCCGTCACCTGCCCCATCGCGCCCGACAGGCCGGGAACGTTCACCAGCGCGTGCATCTGCGGCAGCACCAGCTGGGCCCGGCCCGAATGAAGGTCGAGCAGCGCCGTCATCGGCATCGGCGTGCCGGAAAGGCTCGTGGCCCGCACCAGCCCGGCAGCGGCGTCAAAACGGATCCGCCACGTCTGCTCCGGCTTGCCAGGCTGGCTGACCCGGTAGACCGCGCTGGCATCGCGATCGGGCAGGAACCGCGGCGTCGCGGCAAAGCCCGGCGCCGTGCTCATCGCCAGCAACAGCAAACCCGCGCCCACCCGGCCGGCGCCGCCGGTCCGGCGCGCGCCCGGTTCATGTCCGCGGCCGAAAATGGGGGGAAAACGACTCGGCATGCCTGATGATGACCCGAATCGCCCGCCCCGACAATCGGCGCGTGAAATGCACGATTCAGCGGCGAAGACCCGCACGCCGGGATAAGGCGGAAACGACGCGTTGGCCGGGCGTTTCAATACCGGCTTCCTTCAGCCCCCTGCCCCGAATGGCCAGGCGCCGACCCACACGCTCCTGTGCGAGCCGGCGCCTTCGCCTCGAACATCTCCTGATCAATGCCCGTAATAGCCACCGGCCAGCGGGAGACTGATACTGAACGAGAGGGCGGGAGCCGCGTAGTAACCCGACGTCCCCGTCACATGATACCCCTCACGGTTGTAATGCGGCGGCTCCCAACGCTGATGCTGCCAGCCATTGTCGGCCTGGCCGCCACGATACTGGCTGTGCTGGTAGTTCCCGTGGCGCTGCCAGCCATGCCGTTGCCAGTTATCCTGCCGCCGATGCTGCTGCCTCCCCTGCTGATGACCCTGATGCTGCCAGGCACCCTGCGCATGATAGCCCGGATCGGCGAGCGCGGTGCCGCCGAAAGCGGCCAGGCCGATACCAATCGCCAGTGCGGCGGCCGTCGTGCGGATAATCGCTTTGTTGCTACGCATGGTCTCGTTCTCCTTCAACCATGAGCGGAAGACTGGACCCGCGATTTGTCAGCACGATGCTCCCCAGCGGGCAGGAATGAGGCAGGAAGTCGAACGCTTTTCTATCCAAGCCGCTGAAAACAAGCCATTCTTCGAACATCTGCCCCGGTGCCGCCACAAACGCACCGACCACGAGGCCCGTTTTCATGACCGTTGCCTGGTTGCGGAACGTCACTCCGCGGTGCCGACACTCATCCCGGCACCATCCCGGCCATGCAGGTCTTCATCCATGAATTTCCGGATTGCCCGCATATTGCTCTCGGCACGCGCTACCGCATTCTCATCGTATTGATCGGGGTTTTTGCTGAACGTGATGTAGCCATAAACCTGTCGGTTATCGAAATACTGCGGAACCGACGCCTTGCGCGCGGAATCGGACAGGATGACATATTCATATCGTCCGCTGCCGTCGTCGTAGCTCAGATGCTCGATGACATCCGCTCGAACGGCATAGGTGCATTTAACCAGGGGGACTTCGATCAGCCCCTGGATGCGGCGCGATACGATCAGTTCATACTGCGCGCAGTCCCGGAAATATCCGTTATCATCAATCTCCGCGTGCAGGTTCGAATAGTAGTTGAATGGGTCGGCATCCCGCAGAAACGGTGCGACGATGGGCAACCCCGTGGCGACAAGTTCACGCAGCGTGGAGCGCCTGATGAAGTTGTCGATGTCGGCGACGAAATACCAGTCGCAGCCATGTTCACGCGTCTTCCTGAGGCTCTCATTCCGGATGCGGCCGAGAACGCGGAATCTGATCGCGTTCCACTCATGCGCGCCGAACTGTTCGACCCTTTCCTCGACATCCGATGGATCGAACTCGACGGCTGAATACAAATGGCCGACCCGCGCAATCCACTCGCGCAGGATCTCCTCGGTCCGGTCGGTATTGTTGTTCGTGCGAATATACAGAACAATCGACGACTTCGGGTAATCGAGCGCTTCTATGCATTCGAGATAGAGCGGGAGGAATTCCTCCTTTTGCTTCGCAAGGACGGCAATCAGCACACGGGGCACGGTTGCCGTTCCGCTCCGCAGCAGGCGTTCCGACTTGAGTGCGTGCTGATCAGGGTAGCCTTCCTGCCCGAGGCGCCCATAATCCGGCGCGGGCGCCGGCCTCACCTTGTCAAGCAATGCCCTGAAATTGCGCGCCACCCGCGGAAGCTCGTGCGCGGGCACCTTGCCTGACGCAAGAACCTCAAGAGCGGCATTGAAACTTTCGGAATAATGGCCCGCCCAGTATCCATTCGCCGCGTATTGATCGAGCAGGCCATAATCGTGAATCCAGGTTTCCACGAACAAGCCGCCTTCAGGAGCCGGCTTGCCGATCCCCAGCTCCGCGATCCGGAATCCCTCCTCGTTACGGCCCTTCGCGAAGCAATAGCGAGAGGCCGCAAACAACGCCTCGACCCGATGCGGCGCGGCCGCGGCCGCACGTCGATATGCGGCGAGAACCGTTTCCTCGTCGCGCCCGAGCCGTTCCATCAGGAGCGCCGCCTGGTAAAGGCTCCAGTAGACTTCTTCCTGCCAGTATCCCATCTCCGCGCGCATCAGATAAGCGATCATAGCGCGCTCGTGCTCACCCATGTCCCTGAGGCTCTGCGCGTTATAGAAAATATATCGGGCTCGAAGCCAGGGATCTTCTTCGGTGAAGATGGCGGCCTCCAGAATCGCCGCGTCACGCACATAGGTGGACGGGTCGCGCCGCCGGGCGCCGTCGTGATTCCGGCGCATGACGATCGGCAGATGCTCTTCGGAGGCCGGCGCATCGCAATGCAGGAACTCGTGCAGCACGCCACGCCACCGCCACGGCAGAGCGCTGCGCACAATCTGGGTGCGGCGATACGCGATATTCACGTCATGAATGTCGAGCGTATAGCCATCGGCCGCCAGTTCAGGCCGAACGAAGCCGGGCGGCAACTCAAGCGCGTCATCGGCATCGATGACCAACATGTAGTCGCCGTGCGGCCTGGCGAGTTCGAGCGCCTCGTTGCGATTATGGGCAAAATCGCGCCACGGGCTCTCCCGCAGTTCACCTGGCACAGCATGCTCTTTGAAGAAGCCCCGTATGATGTCCTGCGTGCCATCCGTCGATCCGGTATCGCAAATGGCCCAATGATCGATCATCGGCAGGACAGAGGCGAGACAGCGACGAATAACAGGCGCCTCATTCCGCACAATCATGCTGAGACAAATGCGCGGTCGAGTCATTGAATGCTCCATGAAAACAAAACTGAAATATCGCTCATGTTAGCGCAGCGACCAGCCCATGAAAAGAAACGAAGAGAGCGCAGATCACCCGGTCTTCTCTTTGCACTCCGACAATTGCTGGAGTGAAACCTTGCGCCGCCGACGAACCGCGCCCCACGTACACGCAAAAATGAGATAATCGCGCAAAATTTCGTCCATGAATACAATAACAAGATGCGCTATAGCATCATCCGGCCAAATGCAGTCATCTGACCGGGTCAAGATGCACTATTTATCAATCAGGCAGAGTCCTACGTCCGATCCTACAGGACCAGGAAGCGCTTCAGTCCGTCATCGGGACGGTAAGAACCGCCATCGACCCAACCCGACGTGTTTGAAGTTCATGCCATACGCGTGAAATCGACTCCAATCCGGATATCGGACGCATCAAATCGTGTGCTGAATATATTTTCATGAGACGATGTTTCGCCAAAAATATAGCCCGTCCGGTGGCCGAGATACTCCCCGATGCCGGCCTGCAGGCCTGCAAACCAGTTGCGCCTGTTCTCGTGAAGAACAACCGCGAAAGAGGGGTCTTGACAAAATATCGTCGAATGCAGCGCGGATCCATGCTGACCAGCAATCACCTTGGCGCCACGGACAAGTCGAATTTGCTCAGCGATCGAAAATTTTTCCGGCCTTACAACGGAAAAATTCAAATCATTGAATAATTTCACTATATTATCATGATTTTCGATTTTTCTCCAGGCAAAATCCTGATCTCTGTCAAAATACAAAAGGACGTTGGCAAGATCGCTTTTATCGGGAATAATTTTTTCAATTCTTTTGTTTATGAATTTTATTGCATTCGAAAAAATTGGTGACATACGGCCGCTCATTCTTAACAGAGTTGGCAAAAATAGCGATCTACATAACGGTACAACCGTGTTCTGATCATAAAAGATCAGATTTTCTCTTTCGATTCCCACCAGATTCAGCAGATCAACAGCCCAATTACCGACATCCGACGGTATCAGGAATTTTATCTTTGATAGATTTATACCGATAGAATCCAGAAGGTAAATTTTGGGAAGAAAATCAACAAGCCAATGCCCATATATGTTGTGGCCGTTCGTCGCCAAAAGAACGCAATCTTCATTTATTTCTAAAAATGTTTTCCTTTCCGTCTGGAGTTCATGCAGGGATCTTTCGAGAGTAATATCTTGTATTTGCTCTGCGGCTGGCTGATAAATTTCGTCAATCTGAAATCGATGACCCTGTGAAACCAGAATAACACCGGCTTCAAACCACGGACCATGAATTTCAACATCTGAAATCTTGTAAACGGAAATGGGCCATACGGATCTCTCGCGCCTGAAATCGTTCATGATCTCCGATGTCACCGGCCCTTCGACAAAGGCTGGGTCAGGCCGATCGCAAGTATACGTCTTTGCAATTTCGATTGCTTCAATCCCGCCGATTTCGTTGACGGCCCGCTTGATATTGATCGGCTCTATATCGCCGAGAACGCGCCGCGTCAGAACCCGCTTCTTCGGGTCGGCAATCCTCACTGGATGCAATGACGCTACAAACCGAACATGCTCTTCCAGCACTTCTGATATAATCCTGTCGCCATATTTTTGGAAAAGTGCGTAACGCTCACGCCAGTGTTGACCGTGATCGTCAAGCCCCTTCGTGTCAGCAAAAGCCCGACCGCCATTAATAATTTTTTTTCTTACGTGCGAGATGGACCTAAGAGAAAAATGATAAATATGCCAATCACTACACCCGGCAGGCACAACCGAATCAATTGATTCATTTAAATTTTCAATAAAATGATTTCCGTTTTTCAAGCTGTAGCCAACACCAGTCCGAAGCGCGACTTTTGATACCAACGGCAAAAGCCGGTAGCGCATGACATTGAATTTCTGGAACGGATCATCTTCAGGGCTGAACTCTTCCAGAACCTGCGGCGATGCCGCATGTATCCAGTGCATCACCAGAACGCGCGTATCGGGATCGTTGAGTACTCGCTCGAGGTCTGAGAGTTGTTCGGATGATGGCCTGCTCGTGTTGCTTGCGATGAACTCGTCCGCATCGATGAAGAACAGCCAGTCGAAGGTGAGGCCCGCGATTTCCGCATGCCGTTGAAACGTCTCAGCGTAGACCGTCATCTTGTCGGCCTGGTAATGACCGCGCACCGGATCATCGACAAGAAGAACGAAGCAGTCTTCATGCGTGTCCCGAAATCGCGACACGATCTCACGCGTGCCGTCGGTGCTCATGTTGTTGAGAACGCAGAACGCGCGGAAGCCCAGCGCATAATGATGGTTCAGGTTCTGACCGATGATGTCCTCTTCATCCTTGACCAGGAGGATCATGCCGGCGCGGGCCAGAGCGGGCACCCGTCCGGGCGAGCGTGGTTGCCAGCCCGGGGAGGCGCGGGTCCTGTCAAAATGGTCGAAAGCCGCCCATCCGGCATAATGTCTTGCGATCTCCGCGCGCGATTCCGGCCGCAAGCCCTCATATTCCGAACGAATATAGTCGCCCCGCTCGCCCACCCTGCCTTCCTGGGCAAGGTTCTCCGCCATCGCAAGAACCGGCCAGTGACTGCCGGGATCGATCTCGCGAGCGGCAGCAATATCCGCCTCGGCTTCACGGAACGCCCCGTGCCTCCGGAAATGAGCCGCGCGCTGGAGATGCGCGCGGAACCGGAAAAGCGGATCGCCACAGGCGACGATGTAACCGTTGATCGCCAGCCCCCGCGCATCCAGCCCCCGCGCGAACATCCGCTCGGCCAGCATGAGATGCAGTTCGAACTCGGCCGGCCGGCAGAACGCTTCCTCGATCAGACGGCCAAGGAGAGGTTGCGGGTCGTCGGCGCTGTCAACTTCCGCAAGGAGTTCGCGCCATTTCGGGACAATGGGTTCGGACATGAAATACCCGCATGATCAAATACGTCTCTTTTTGTCCGTTCGGCCCGAAAGCCGCAAGCCGCCAGCCCGTCGATCCGGAACCTTCATGCAAGTTCGGCGCAGAACGCCCGCACGCCGGCGGCAGGCCCGTCCGGATGCTGCCAGACAGCGCCAACGACGGCGAGGAAATCGGCCCCCGCCTCGACCAGCGGCGCGGCATTTCCGGGAGTAATGCCGCCGATCGCGACGCAGGGAACCTCCATCAGTTCCGACCACCAGCGGAGAATGTCGGCATCCGCCCGGGCTTTCGGCGCCTTTGTACCGGTCGGATAGAAGGCCCCAAAGGCGACGTAATCGGTGCCCAGCTCCGCCGCTTCCATGGCGAGGTGCCGGCTATCGTGGCACGTGATGCCGAGGCTGAGGCCGTCGAGCACGCGGCGCACATGGGCGAGGCCGCCATGGGCGGCAAGGTCGTCCTGCCCAAGATGCGCGCCATCGCAGCCGGTCTCGACGGCGAGGCGCGGGTCATCGTTGAGCAGGAAGGCCACCCCGCGCGACTGCGCGACCGGGCGCAGCGCGTCGATGGCGCGGCGCACCTCGTCCGGCCCCGCCTCCTTGAGGCGCAACTGGACGCAGGCGACGGGCCCGGCGTCCAGCGCCGCCGCCAGCGCATCGGCAAAATCCGGGCCGGGGCGCGGCGGCGTGATCAGATAAAGCTCGGTCAAGCCTTGCCCTGGTAAATGCCGACGATCTGCGAGAGCAGCGCCAGCGCCTCGTCCCGCGGGCGGGTGAAGGCGTTGCGACCAATGATCGAGCCGGAAGCGCCACCCTCGTTGAGGGCGCGGACGGTCTCGATCAGGCTCGCCGAGTCAGTCGCCTCACCGCCGGAGAAAACCACCAGCCGGCGGCCGTTGAAGCAGGACTGCACCACATGCTCGATGCGCTTCGCCAATGTCGAAACATCGACCTTCTCATAGGCTTTCCGCGCCGCATCGAGCCCGATATGTTCGGTCGGCGGCTTCACCTTGATGATGTGCGCGCCGAGCAGCGCGGCCATGTGCGCGGCATAGGCACAGATGTCGATCGCGGTTTCAGCCTTCTTGTCGAGCATCGGGCCGCGCGGGTAGGACCACAGCACCACGGCGAGGCCGGCGGACTTCGCCTCTTCCGCCAGTTCGCGGAATTCCTCCATCATCGCGAACTGGTGCTCGCTGCCCGGATAGATGGTGAAGCCGATCGCCGAGCAGCCGAGGCGCAGCGCGTCGGACACCGAACCGGTCACGGCCTGGTCCTTCTCGGTCGCCAGCGAGTTGGAGGAGTTCAGCTTGAGAATGGTGGGAATGCTGCCGGCAAAGCTATCGGCGCCCGCCTCGATCATGCCGAGCGGGGCGGCATATGCGGACAGCCCGGCATCGAGGGCGAGCTGGAAATGGTATTGCGGGTCGTAGGCGGCCGGATTGCTGGCGAAGCTGCGCGCCGGGCCGTGCTCGAAGCCCTGATCGACCGGCAGGATGACCATCTTGCCGGTGCCGCCCAGCTTGCCCTGCATCAGGAAGCGGGCAAGGTTGGCCTTGGTGCCGGGATTGTCGCTTTCGTACCAGCTCAGGATCTTCCTGACCCGTTGAGTAACGCGCATTGGGATCTCCCTCTGAAAGAATGCAGTCTGAAAGAAGGCAGGCGGGAAGCCGTTAAGCCGGATTGTCCGCGGCGTCCAGCCAGGCGGCGAGCGCGGCCGGGCCAATCCTGTTTCCCAGATCGAGCGCAGGCGGCGGCGCATCAAGCAGGGTTACGCGGTATTCATCCGCGAGTGCCGCGATACGGGGAAAGGCCGGCGTTGCAGGGTCGAGAACGAGGCCGCGCAGGCCGATCCGCAGCGCCTCGAGCGCGCGGCCGGCGGCGTCGGCGCAATCGAGCAGAGCCGGGCCGGTGAACCGCGCCGAAGCGAGCAGGCTCCGCCACCACAGGCAGCCGGCGTAAAGCGCGAAGCCTGGCGGCGAGAGCAGCGTGACCGGCCGGCCCGGCGCCAGAGCGCGGGCGACATGCGCGGCATCGTGCACGATCAGCGCGGGCGGCAGGCGCTCAGTCGCGGTCGCCGGCAACCAGCACCTCGCGCTTGCCGACATGGTTGGCCGGGCCGACCACGCCCTCCTTCTCCATCTGCTCGATCAGCTTGGCGGCTCGGTTGTAGCCGATCTGCAGATGGCGCTGGATAAAGGAGGTGCTGGCCTTGCCCTCGCGCGCGACCAGGGCGACCGCCTGCTGGTAGAGTCCGCCCTCCCCGCCCTCGGCGGCGGCGAGGCCGGGCATCGCCGGCGCGTCGTCCTCCACCGCCTCGGTGACGGCCTCGATATAATCGGGTTCGCCCTGCTCGCGCAGATAGGCGACGACATCCTCCACCTCGCGGTCGGAGACGAAGGGACCGTGCACGCGGGTGATGCGGCCGCCGCCGGCCATATAGAGCATGTCGCCCATGCCGAGGAGCTGCTCCGCCCCCTGCTCGCCGAGGATGGTGCGGCTGTCGAATTTCGAGATCACCTGGAAGGAGATCCGGGTCGGGAAGTTCGCCTTGATCGTGCCGGTGATGACGTCGACCGAGGGGCGCTGCGTCGCCATGATGACATGAATGCCGGCGGCGCGCGCCATCTGCGCCAGGCGCTGCACGGCGGCCTCGATCTCCTTGCCGGCGACCATCATCAGGTCGGCCATCTCGTCGATGACGACGACGATGAGCGGCAGCGGTTCGAGGGCCAGCGGCTGGTCCTCGAAAATCGGCCGGCCGGTTTCCGAATCGAAGCCGGTCTGCACCCGGCGGGTGACGACCTCGCCGCGGGCGAGCGCCTCGTTCACCCGCTCGTTGTAGCCGGCGATATTGCGCACCGAGAGGCCGCTCATCGCGCGGTAGCGGCGCTCCATCTCGCGCACCACCCATTTGAGCGCGGCAACCGCCTTGGTCGGCTCGGTGACGACCGGCGCGAGCAGATGCGGAATCCCCTCATAGACCGACAGTTCGAGCATCTTCGGATCGATGAGGATCAGCCGGCATTCCTCCGGCGACAGCCGGTAGAGCAGGCTCAGGATCATCGCATTGACCCCGACCGACTTGCCCGACCCGGTGGTGCCGGCGATCAGCAAATGCGGCATCCGTGCAAGATCGGCGATGACCGGCTTGCCGCCGATATCCTTGCCGAGCGCAAGGCCAAGGCGGCCGATGGTGCCATTCCAGTCCGCCGATTCGAGAAGTTCCGAGAGAAAGACGGTCTCGCGCCTCGCGTTCGGCACCTCGATGCCGATCACGTTGCGGCCCTGAACGGTGGCGATCCGCACCGCGAGCACGGACAGGCTCCGCGCGATGTCGTCGGCCAGGCCGATGACGCGGGCGGAGCGGATACCGGGCGCGGGTTCCAGTTCGTAGAGCGTGACGACCGGACCCGGCCGAATCTCGACGATGCGCCCCTGCACCCCGTAATCGCCAAGTACGGTCTCGAGCAACCGCGCATTCGCCTGCAGCGACTCGGTATTGGGCCCCGTTGTGGCGTGCGGCGGCGCCTGCTTGAGCAGTTCGAGCGGCGGCAGCCGCCAGAGGCTGTCCGGCAGCGGCAGGCGTTCCTGACGGGGCGGCGCCTTGCGCGCCGGCGCCGCGCGGGTCAGCCGGGGGGCGGACGCCGAAGACGCCGGCCGCGCGACGAGATCTTCCCGGTGCATCGGCGCGAAACCGGCCTCATCGGCATATGGATCCATCGCCTCGTCCGGCGCGCGGGGAATGGCCAGGGCGGAACGGTCGTCGGCCATCGGCGGGTCACTCATCGGCGGCGAGGCGACGATGTCTCTCAGCCAGACCGACATGTTGCCGGCGCCACGGACGGCGCGCTGACCATGCTTGGCGGAAGCAGCAGCGGCAGCAGCAGCGCGGCGGCCGGCCAGCCGCCACTCGCCGGATGTCAGGCCGAACGCGAAGGCCGACACCGCGATGCCGATCAATGCCGAAAGGCCAAGCAGCAGCACGCGCCCGATCACTCCGAGCGCCGAATGCGCGACAACGGCGCCATAGCCGCCGAGCAGCGCGCCGATCGCACCGCCGGGGCCGGCCGCAACCGGCCACGCGGGCGCGAAGGCGGCATTCAGCGCGTGAAACACGCCAAACATGCTCGCAAGGCAAGGCAGCGCGAGCAAAGCCGCCAGCGCGCGCAGCCGCCAGCGCGTGATCTCGCCGCGGTTCACCAGCACGAATCCCCAGGCCAGCAGCACCAGCGCCGGCAGCGCGCCGGCCACGCCGAAGCCCTGGAGCAGCAGGTCGGCCAGCATCGCACCGAACCGGCCGGCGAGATTCTGCGGCGGCAGGCTGGAAGCGGTGTCGAGCGAAGGATCGCCGGCATGGTACGAGATCAGCGACACCAGCACCGTCAGGCCGGCGAGGACAGCGCAGAGCGCCCCGAGTTCGGCGAGGTGCCGAACGAAGCGCGCCTTCAGGGCCGGCGAGAGGAACTGGCGGGATTCGGTGGTCGCGGACATGCGTCGGTCAGGCTCCGGAAATGCGGCTTGGCATGAACTATAACCCGAATCACCCTGATCTGACAAAGAAAATGGCCGGAGGCGCCGCTCCGGCCATTTCCTCGATCCCGCAGCGCGGCGAAATCAGTAGCCGTGCTGCAGCACCTCGCCATGCTCGGAGATGTCGAGCCCCTCGCGCTCGGCGTCCGGCGACACGCGCAGACCCATCGTGACGTCGATGATCTTCAGGATCACATAGGAGACGACGCCGCTGTAGAGCAGCGTGACGACGATGCCCTCCGCCTGCAGCACCATCTGGTGCGGATTGCCGGCAAGCAGGCCGTTGGTGCCGCCGATCGACTTCACCGCGAAAACGCCGGTGAGCAGCGCGCCGGCAATGCCGCCGAGACCGTGCACGCCCCAGACATCGAGCGCGTCGTCATACCCGAACATGCGCTTGAAACCGGTCACCCCCCAGAAGCAGACCACGCCGGCGACGAGGCCGATGACCAGCGCCCCGCCGACCGGCACGAAGCCGCAGGCCGGGGTGATGGCGACGAGCCCGGCAACCGCGCCCGAAACGGCGCCGAGCAGGCTCGGCTTGCCCTTGACCATCCACTCCGCGAGCGTCCACGAGAGAACCGCCGCGGCGGTCGCGAGATGGGTATTGATCATCGCATAGCCGGCCTGGCCGCCCGAGGTGAGCGCCGATCCGGCATTGAACCCGAACCAGCCGACCCAGAGCAGCGAGGCGCCGACCAGCGTGTAGCCGAGATCGGCCGGCGCCATGTTGACGCTGCCATATCCCGTCCGCTTGCCGACCATGATGGCCGCGATCA
>JAJZFF010000653.1 GCA_021805485.1 Pseudomonadota bacterium | reverse complement strand
TTGACGCGCTCGGGTTCGGCGGCCGGCAGGTCGATCTTGTTGAGCACGGGGACGATCTCGTGATTGGCGTCGATCGCCTGGTACACGTTCGCCAGCGTCTGCGCCTCCACGCCCTGCGAGGCGTCGACCACCAGCAGCGAGCCCTCGCAGGCGGCGAGCGAGCGGCTCACCTCATAGGCGAAGTCGACATGGCCGGGCGTGTCCATCAGGTTCAGGACGTAGGTCTTGCCGTCCTTCGCCTTGTAGTTGAGGCGCACGGTCTGCGCCTTGATGGTGATCCCGCGCTCCTTCTCGATGTCCATGTTGTCGAGCACCTGCTCGGTCATCTCGCGGGCGGAGAGCGCGCCGGTGGTCTGGATCAGCCGGTCGGCCAGGGTCGACTTGCCGTGGTCGATATGGGCGATGATCGAGAAGTTGCGGATCAGTTCGGTGGGGGTCGAGGTCATGCGCGCTGTTTAATCGAGATCGGGGCGAATGTCAGCTTCATTGCGCGGAAGGCGGCCCCGCTTCGATATGTCGGGTCCATCGTACCATTGAAAAGAACGATCGGTTGCGCCAAACCTGCCTTCAGTCACAGAACGGTGACAAGCCGAGACGGGACGTGACATCGGCGGCGGGCTTTCCCATCTCTCGACAGGATCGGCAAACAGCCGATAAGCCTGCTCCGGCACCGGACCGTCGTCCATCACGACCTGCGTTGAGGAGATCCGCATGAACCCCCTGAAACAACTCGCTGAAGCCGGGCAGGCGCCCTGGCTCGACTTCGTCCAGCGCGGCCTGATCGAGGGGGGAGAACTCGCCACCATGGTCGCGCGCGACGGGCTCAAGGGGGTCACCTCCAATCCGGCGATCTTCGAGAAGGCGATCGCCCATGCGCCGGAATACGGGGAGGCGTTCCAGCGCTTCGTCCGCGAGCGCGACTGCGCGCCAATGGAGATCTACGAACACCTGGCCATCGCCGACATCCAGGCCGCGGCGGACGCGCTGGCGCCGGTCCATCGCGAAACCGGCGGTCGCGACGGCTTCATCAGCCTCGAGGTCTCGCCCTACCTCGCGAACGACACCCAGGGCACGATCGACGAGGCGCGCCGCCTGTGGGCCGCGGTCGACCGCCCGAACCTGATGATCAAGGTGCCGGCGACCTCGGCCGGAATCCCCGCGATCCACACCCTGATCGGCGAGGGGCTGTCGATCAACGTCACCCTGCTGTTCGCGGTGCCCCGCTACGAGGCGGTGGCGCAGGCCTATATCGCCGGCCTTGAGGATTATGCGGCAAAGGGCGGCGACGTGTCGAAGGTGGCGAGCGTCGCGAGCTTCTTCGTCAGCCGGATCGACACCGTGATCGACCGTGAATTGCAGGCGAGGATCGATGCCGGCGGCCCGGCCGGCATCCTGCAGCCGCTGCTCGGCCAGGCCGCGATCGCGAATGCCAAGCTCGCCTACGAGAGCTTCCGCAGGATTTTCGCGGGCAAGGCGTGGGAGGCGCTGGTCGCGAAGGGCGCGCAGGTGCAGCGCCTTCTCTGGGCCTCGACCGGCGTCAAGAATCCCGACTATCCGGACACGCTCTACGTCGAACGGCTGATCGGCCGCGACACGGTGAACACGATGCCGCCGGCCACGATGGACGCGTTCCGCGACCACGGCTCGGTCGTGCATGACGCCGTCGAACAGGATATCGAGGGCGCCTATGCCGCGCTGCATGCGATCGAGGAGCAGGGCATTTCGCTCGCGACCGTCACCCATGACCTGGTCGAGGATGGCGTGCGCCAGTTCGCCGAGGCGTTCGACAAGCTGCTCGGTGCGGTCGCCGAAAAGCGCGAGGCGCTGGTCACGGTGAACGCCGCGCGCATCGAGGCGCCCGAGGATATCGCCCACGCCGTGAACGAGGCCGCCGCCGGCTGGCGGGCGGATGGCGTGGTCCGGCGGCTCTGGGCCGGCGACGCCGCGGTCTGGACCGGCGCCGACGAAGCCGACTGGCTCGGCTGGCTCGACATCGTCGGGCAGGAGCACGCCCATGTCGGCACGCTGGTGCGCTTCGCCAACGCGATCCGCGAGGGCGGCTTCACCCATGTCGCCCTGCTCGGCATGGGCGGATCGAGCCTCGGGCCTGAAGTTCTCGCCACCAGTTTCGGCCGTCAGGCCGGCTGGCCGCACTTCCACATGCTCGACAGCACCGATCCCGCCCAGATCCGCGCGCTGGAGCGGAAGCTCGATCTGGCGAAGACGATGTTCATCGTCTCGTCGAAGTCCGGCAGCACGCTGGAGCCGAACATCATGCTCGCGCATTTCCGCGCCCGCATGATCGAGACCGCGGGCGAGGCGGCGTGGTCGCGGCACTTCACCGCGGTGACCGATCCGGGCTCCTCGCTCGAACAGGTCGCGAAGCACGAGCGTTTCGCGCATCTCTTCCATGGCGTGAAGTCGATCGGCGGGCGCTATTCCGTGCTGTCGAAGTTTGGCCTGGTGCCGGCGGCGGCGATGGGGATCGACGTGTCGGACTTCCTGGTCCGGACCTCCCACATGGTCGCCTCCTGCGCCGCGAGCGTGCCGGCGGATCGCAATCCCGGCGTGCGGCTCGGCCTTCTCCTCGGCACCGCGGCGACGCGGTTCGGCCGCGACAAGGTGACCATCGTGACCTCGCCGCGCATTGCCGGTCTCGGCGCCTGGCTCGAACAGCTCATCGCGGAATCGACCGGCAAGCAGGGGCGCGGACTCATCCCCGTGGATGGCGAGGCGCTCGGCGAGCCCGCCGCCTATGGCAAGGACCGGGTCTTCGCGCAGCTCGTGCTCAAGGGCGATGAGGACAAGGCTCAGGATGCGAAGCTCGCAGCACTCGCGAAAGCGGGGCATCCGGTGGTGCGGATCGTGCTCGATGACGCCGCCCAGATCGGTCAGGAATTCTTCCGCTGGGAGATGGCGACCGCGGTCGCCGGCGCCATCATCGGCATCAACCCGTTCGACCAGCC
>JAJZFF010000414.1 GCA_021805485.1 Pseudomonadota bacterium | reverse complement strand
CCGGCTATTTCGGCGGGCTGATCGACACCGTGCTGAGCCGGCTGATCGAGGTGCTGCTGGCGCTGCCGCTGATCATCGTGGCATTGCTCGCCCTCGTCGCGCTCGGCCCGTCGACGCCGACGGTGGTCATCGTCATCGGGCTGATCTTCGCGCCGCTGATCTCGCGCACGGTGCGCGCCGCCGTGCTCTCGGAGCGCGAGCTGGACTATGTCGCCGCCGCCGAGCTGCGCGGGGAGAGCGCGGCGCACATCATGTTCGTCGAGATCCTGCCCAACGTGCTGCCGCCGATCCTGGTGGAGGCCACGGTGCGGCTCGGCTACGCGATCTTTACCGTGGCCTCGCTCAGTTTTCTCGGCTTCGGCATCCAGCCGCCCTCGGCCGACTGGGGGCTGGCGATCTCGCAGAACTACGACATGATCACCGGCGGCTACTGGTGGACCGTGGTGTTCGACGCCATCGCCATCGCCTCGCTCGTGGTCGGCGTGAACCTGGTCGCCGACGGCGTGCAGGCGGCGCTGGAATGAGCGCCGCGATGGCCGAGGCGGAGGACGACGCCACCGTGACCCCCGCCCTGGCGGTGGAGGGGCTCGATGTCGCCTACCGGACGCGCGGGCAGGAGCTGGCGGTGCTGCGCGGCGTTTCGTTCTCGATCGCGCCGGGGGAGTCGTTCGGCCTGGTCGGCGAGTCGGGGTGCGGCAAGTCGACCGCGGCGCTCGCCGCCCTCGGCGCGCTGCCGCGCAACGGGCGGGTGCGGGCCGGCAGCATCCGCATCGGCGGCGAGGATCTCGGCCGCCTCGATGCCGGGGCGCTGCGGCGGCTCAGGGCGCGCCGGGTGTCGATGGTGTATCAGGATGCGAGCCGGGCGCTGAACCCGTCGCTGACCATCGGGGTGCAGCTGCGCGAGGCGTTCGAGCTGCTCGGCGTGGCCGGGGCGGCGGCCGAGGCGCGCTCGCGCGAGGCGCTCGACCATGTGCGGATCGCCGCGCCGGGCCGGGTGCTCGGCGCCTATCCGCACGAGCTTTCGGGCGGGATGCTCCAGCGGGTGGTGATCGCCATGGCGCTGGCGAAGGACCCGGCGCTGCTGGTGCTCGACGAGCCGACCACGGCGCTCGACGCCACGGTGGAGGCGGAGGTGCTCGACCTGATCTCCACGCTGCGGGCCGAGCATGGCACCTCGGTGCTGTTCATCAGCCACAATCTCGGCGTGATCGAGCAGATGTGCGACCGGATCGGCGTGCTCTATGCCGGCAGCCTGGTGGAGCAGGGCAGCGCCGCGCGGCTGCTGGAGCGGCCGCTGCACCCCTACACGATCCGGCTGCTGCGCTGCCTGCCGGTGCCGGGGCGGAACAAGGTGACCGCGCGGCTCGACACGATTCCCGGCTTCCTGCCGCCGCCGGGGGCGAGCCCCGCCGGCTGCGTGTTCGTGCCGCGCTGCGACCTGGCCGACGAGACCTGCCGGAGCCTGGCGCCGCCGCCGCACCGCGAGGGGGAACAGGCGACGCTCTGCCATCACTGGCGACGCGCGGGCACGCTGGCGGAAGCGCCCGCCGCGGCGCTGGCGCCGCCGGAGGCCGCCCCGGCGGAGACCGTGCTGCGGGCGGACAACCTCTCCAAGACCTTCGTCATCGGCGGGCGGGCGCTGCATGCGCTCAGCGAGGTGTCGCTCAGCCTCGGGCGGGGGGAGACGCTCGGCATCGTCGGCGAGAGCGGCAGCGGCAAGACGACGCTGGCGCGGCTGCTGCTCGGCCTCGTCCGGCCGGATGCGGCGAGCCGGGTGGAACTCGGCGGCGAGGTTGCGGCACCCGAGGCGGCGGGGCGGAGCGATGCCCAGCGCAAGGCGTTGCAGATCGTTTTCCAGAACCCGGATTCGGCGCTGAACCGCGCGCACAGCGTGCGCCACCTGATCGGCCGGGCGCTGAAGCGGCTGGCGGGGCTGGCGCCGGGGCAGGCGGAGGCGCGGCTCGCCGAGCTGGTGGCGGCGGTGCGGCTGACCGAGCGGCATCTCGCGATGCGGCCGCGCCAGCTCTCGGGCGGGCTGAAGCAGCGGGTCGCCATCGCCCGCGCCTTTGCCGGCGAGCCGCGCGTGATCATCTGCGACGAGCCGACCTCGGCCCTCGACGTCTCGGTGCAGGCGGCGATTCTCAACCTGCTCGCCGACCTGCAGCGCGAGCGGCAGGTGAGCTACATCTTCATCTCGCACGATCTCGGCGTGGTCCGCTACATCTCCGACCGGATCGCCGTGCTCTATCTCGGCCGGATCATGGAACTCGGCCCGGCGGAGGCGGTGTTTTCCGGCCCGCACCACCCCTATACCGAGGCGCTGCTCTCGGCGGTGGCCACCCCTGGCGGGCGCAGCGGGCGGATCCGGCTGTCGGGCGAGATTCCGAGCCCGCTCAACCCGCCGCGGGGCTGCGCGTTCCACACGCGCTGCCCGCGCAAGCTCGGCGCCATTTGCGAGACCGCGGAGCCGCCGCTGGAGACGATCGGCGATCACGCGATCCGCTGCCACATTCCGCGCGACGGGCTGGGACGGCGCGGGGCGTAGCTTCCAGGACCGGCGCGGGATAACCCCTTGCGCGGGAGTTGTTAGAGAGGCAACGTGATCGTCCGCATGGTCGTGGCATGACAGACAAATCGCCGATCAACCGCCGCTGGCTGCCGCTCAACGCCCTGCGCGCCTTCGAGGCGGTCGGCCGCCATTCCAGCTTCACCGCCGGCGGGCATGCGCTCAACGTTTCGCAATCGGCGCTGAGCCGCCACGTGCAGACGCTGGAGGCGCTGCTCGGCTGCCCGCTGCTGATCCGCCATCCGCACGGGCTGGAGACCACCGAGGCCGGGCGGCTGCTGCTGCCGGCGATCAGCCGCGGCTTCGACGGCATCGAGCGCGAGATGAACGAGATCATCCGCAATCGCGGCCGCGACCGCCACCTGCGCACGCTGCGCGTCCACATGCCGCCGAGCTTCCTCCAGCAG
>JAJZFF010000647.1 GCA_021805485.1 Pseudomonadota bacterium | reverse complement strand
CCGATAGCCGGCCGTCGGCGCCCCGGTCGCCGCCCGCAGCGCGGCGGTGGCACCGAGATGGTCGCGGTGGGTATGGCTGAGGAGGATGTAGGCGAGCTTGCCCCCGGTGGCGGCCAGGACCGCCTGGACATGCGCGGCGTCATCCGGTCCCGGGTCGAGCACGGCGAGGCCGTCGGCGGTGTCGATCAGGTAGGTGTTGGTGCCGTGATAGGTCATCGGCCCCGGGTTGGCCGCGACGACGCGACGAACGCCGGCAACGCCCGCGGGCAGAACCGCTTGCGGCACGCCGCGCGCGGGAACCTCCTCCGTCAAGAAAGCCATCGCCTCTCCTTGTCCGCCACCGCGTCTCCTTAGCGGAGTGTCGCCTCGGCGCTCATGCATATGGCGCCGACATGGTCGCGCGCCTCAAGTCGCACAACCCCGGCCATCGGGATACCCACCAGGGTCAGCGCGTTGCCGGCGAACGCGGCACGCTGGCCGCGATACGCCAGACGGGCGAGCCGGGCCTGCGGGCGATGGCGGCGCAGCAGATCGACCAGCAGGGTCGCCTGCAACGGCCCATGGACGACCAGCCCGGCATAGGCCTCGACGCGGGTCACGTAGTCCAGATCGTAGTGGATGCGATGGCCGTTGCCGGTCAGCGCCGAATAGCGGAACAGCAGCACCGGATCGGGTGTCAGGGTGCACGTGAATGCGTCGGCCGGCGGCGCTGGCGCCGGCTCCGCCGCGGCCACCGCCGTCCCCTCGCCGCCGCGATAGACGATGTCGTGCTCCTCGGCCAGCGCCACGCCATCGCCGGTGCTGATCTCGTAGCCCACGGTGACGAACACGAGCCGCCCGGAGCGGCCGGACTTCTCCTCGACCCGGAGGATGGTGCCGACGCGCCGCACCGTCTCGCCGACGCGAATTGGCGCGCGAAACTCGACCCGCCCACCGGCCCACATGCGCCGCGGCAGGTCGTGCACCGGCGGCAGGAAACCGCCGCGCCGCGGATGACCATCCGCGCCCAGCGCGTCCGGCTTCGCCCAGGTCTGGAACAGCGCCCAATGCCAGAGCGGGGGCAGGGCGCCATCCGGCGCCGCGGTGGCGGCGTCGAGCCCCAGGCTGGCGGCGAGGCGCTCGACCAGCACCGCCGGCACGACATCCTCGCGCGTCTCAATGCGTCCGACCCACGCCTCGTAGCTCATCCGAACCCCCATCGGCGCGCCCACTTCCCAAGCTGAACAGTCATGTCCTAAAGACGCTTGGCGCAGGCAGGGTTTTGCTGCATTGCGGCGGTTTCAGCAAGTAAGGGGTCGAGCCATGGGCTACAGGGTCGCGGTCGTCGGGGCCACCGGGGCGGTCGGGCGCGAGATGCTCAAGACCGTGGCCGAGCGCGGCTTTCCCGCCGACGAGGTGATCGCGCTCGCATCCGGCCGCTCCGCCGGCACCGAGGTCTCCTTCGGCGAAAAGCGCGTGCTGAAGGTGCAGAACCTCGAGACGTTCGACTTCGCCGGCGTCGATATCGGCCTGTTCAGCCCCGGCGCCGCGGTCTCCGCCGTGCACGCCCCGCGCGCCGGTGCCGCCGGCTGCGTCGTGATCGACAATACCAGCCAGTTCCGCATGGAGCCGGACGTGCCGCTGGTGGTGCCGGAGGTCAATCCGCATCACCTGGCGCGCTTCCGCGCCCGCAACATCATCGCCAATCCGAATTGCAGCACCATCCAGATGGTGGTCGCCCTGAAGCCGCTGCACGACCGGTTCAAGGTCCGGCGCGTCGTCGTCTCGACCTACCAGTCGGTCTCTGGCGCGGGCAAGGAAGCGATGGACGAATTGTTCAACCACACCCGCGCCACCTTCGTGCACGAGCAGCCGGCGCCAGAGCAGTTCGCGAAGGAGATCGCCTTCAACTGCATCCCGCAGATCGACCGCTTCATGGATGACGGCGCCACCAAGGAAGAGTGGAAGATGGCGGTGGAGACACGGAAAATCCTCGATCCCGATATCGCGGTGTTCGCCACCTGCGTGCGCGTGCCGGTGTTCATCGGCCATGGCGAGGCGGTGCATGTCGAGTTCGAGCGTCCGGTCGACGTCGCCGCCGCCCGGGAGGCGCTGCGCGCGGCGCCGGGGGTGAGCGTCGTCGATCGCCGGGAGGAAGGCGGCTATGTCACCCCGCTCGAATGCCAGGGCGAGGACGCGGTGTTCGTCAGCCGGCTGCGCCGCGACCCGACCGTCGCCAACGGCCTCGCCTTCTGGTGCGTCTCCGACAATCTGCGCAAGGGCGCGGCGCTGAACGCGGTGCAGATCGCGGAGGCGCTGGTGGCGCAAGGGATGCTGCAGAAACAGGCGGCGTAACCGCGGGCTAGGCGTCGCCGTCGCGCCCGCCCTGACGGCCGACGGTGACGCCGGCCCAGGGCTCGATATGCTTGATCAGGGCGGTGAAATCCTGATCCGGCCCGCCCTGGCCAAGGGCGTGGGTCCACATCTGCTTCACCGCCGCGCCGATCCACATCGGGAAATGCTGCGCCTCCGCCTCGGCGAGGCAGAGATCGACATCCTTGGCCATCAGCCCGAGCGCGAAGCCGTGATCGAAGCGCCGGTTGAGGATCGAGCGCGGGAACTTGTCCGCGCTCGCGGTGTTGCGGCCGCTGCCGGCATTGATCACGTCGATCATCACGAACGGATCGAGCCCCGCCTTCACGCCGAGCACCACCGCCTCCGAGGTGGCGGCGATGGCGGTGGCCGACAGCAGGTTGTTCACCAGCTTCATGGTCTGCGCGAGGCCTGGCGCCTCGCCGATCTCGAAGACGCGGCCGAAGACGCCGAGCACGGGCGCCAGCGCCGCGCGCAGGGCCGCCGGCGCGGCCAACATCACCGCCAGGGTGCCCGCGCGCGCGCCGGCGACGCCGCCGCTGACCGGCGAATCGGCCATGGCGACGCCCTGCCCGGCGAGCGCGGCCGCGATCTCGCGCGTCGTGCGCGGGCCGGTGGTGGA
>JAJZFF010000277.1 GCA_021805485.1 Pseudomonadota bacterium | reverse complement strand
CCGCGATCCTGCTCCTCCGCCTCGCCTGGCGCCTCACCCTCGGCCACAAGCCGCCCCGGCTGCCCGGCGTGCTCGAAGCCATCGGCCGCCTCGCGCATGTCCTGCTCTATCTCCTGCTCGCCCTGACGGTCGCCACCGGCATCTCCCGCGCGCTCGGCCACGGCTCCCGCCTCTTCGCCTGGCGGCTCGACGTGCCGATGCCCGCCCCGCTCCACGCGTTCCTGCGCGCCGCCGGCTCGATCCACGGCACCATCGCCGACGCGCTGGTCATCCTCGCCGGCCTGCACGCCCTCGCCGCCATCGCCCACCACGCCCTCCTGCGCGACGACACGCTGAACCGCATGCTCCCCCTGATCGGCGACCGCCTCCGCGCCCCGCGCCCCTGGACCCGCCACACCGAGCGTCTGCTCCGCCGCCTCGGCATCCACCCCACCCGCGCCGACTGATCGTGGCATCGCCCGCGTCCGGCACCGGAGGGCGGAATGTCATCAAAAGACAATCTAGGCGTGCAAGACATCCATCATGAAACGGCAACGACTGTCAGGAAATTTTACATCTCATTCGCCTCGATTTCATAACATGCTGAATTGTTTACGGAATATTTTCAGGCACGAAATTTGCCTCTAATTTTTTATTCAGCGTGACGGCCTCGCCCTCCCGGCAGGACCCGACCGGCCGCGCCATTCGACGTGACGATTTCAGCCTCAAGGAGACGGCATTCCATGATGTCCAGTTCGACCCGGTCCCGGCCCGCCAGACCGCTCGCCACCGCCCTGCTCGCCGGCGCCGCCGCCCTCGCGCTCCTCGCGTCCGGCGGCACCGCCCAGGCCCACAACGGAAATGGCTGGAACTGGGGCCAGGGGCAGCAATGGGGGCAGCAGGGCAGCAAAACCAGCACGCTCCACAGCTTCTGCGCCGGCTCCACGCCCGCCTGCACCGATAACGGGATCAACACCCCCACCACGACCAACCCGCCGGAATTCGGCTTCTGGGCCTCCGGCGGCCCGACCTCCGGCGACCTCATCCTCGCCTTCCTGACGCCGGAGACGACGCCGCCCTCCGCCGCCCCCACGATCGGCATCACGCAGGCCGCCAAGGGAACGCCCTCCTCCGTCACGACGACGCTCGCCAAACCCTTCGCCTGGACGAGCCGCGATCTCGCCTCCTATCTCGGTTACGCGTCGGCCAAGCCGAAGAACAAGATCACCGCGTTCAAAAGCGTTCCCGGCGGGTACGACGTCTACGTCGCCGATCTCGGCAGCCAGACCCTCCAATCCGCGGCGCAGGCGACCAACGGGCCGCTCTTCACCCTCACCGCCGCCCTGCCGGAATACTCCTACGCCGTCGCCTTCCTCGCCAGCACCCCGCTCAGCGACTGCCAGTCCGGCACGGCCTACGGCGCCACGGCCAATAGCGCCGCCCTCTATATCGACGGCAAGCCGTCAACCCCGGTCCCCGAGCCCGGCTCGCTGGCCCTGCTCGGCACCGCCCTGGCCGTCCTCGGCCTCGCCGCCCGCCGCAAGCGCCGCGCCTGACCCACCCGCCCCCGGCAACCGCCGGGGGCTTTCCCCCATCCCCGCCCGCCGCCCGCCTCGGCGATCCGCGCCGACGCGACCGGCGCCATGCACCTTTCCCGATCTCGTTCCGCCGCGTTAGGGTATCCCGACGGCCGGCATACAGGCCACCGATAGCATCGACACGGGAGCGACACGGTTGGACAGGGAGCGAGACCATCGCGGCGACCAGCGTATCCCCGGCGCCGGAGCAAGACCGCGCGATCACCTCGTCGCCCTCGGCCTGTTCATGGCCGCCCTGCCGCCCGCGATCGCCTGCATGCGCAGCGTCGGGCTCTGGCTGGATGGTCACTCCTGGTTTCCGCTCGCGGATGGCCTGAATATCTGGAGCGGCGCCCATCTGGCGCTGAACGGCCAGCTCGCGACCCTGTTCAATCCCGTCGCGTATGGAGAATGGTTCCACGCCCATTTCGGCGGCGACCTTCATACATGGTCATACCCGCCGGACTATCTTCTCGCGGTCCTGCCGTTCGGTCTCCTGCCGCCAGCGGTCGCCGTGCTGTCGTTCGACCTGCTGAGCCTCCTGATCCTGCTGGTCGCCCTGCGGGCCTGCGGCTTCGACGCCCGGTTCACCGCCGCTGTCCTGCTCAGCCCGGCCGCCCTCGCCAATCTGTACGACAACACGAACGGCGCGCTCTTCGCGGCCTTGCTGATCGCGGGCCTGTTCCTTGCGGAAAAGCGGCCCTATGTCGCCGGCGTGCTGATCGGCCTCGTCACGATGAAGCCGCAGCTCGGCGTGCTCATCCCGGTCTTCTGGCTGGCGCGCGGCAACTGGCGCGGCATCCTCGCCGCCGCGCTCACGTCCGTCTCGCTGGTGATCGCCAGCGCCTCAGCGTTCGGCTGGACAAGCTGGACGATGTTCGCCACCCGCGTGATGCCGTTCATGAGCCGCGTGCTGGTTCAGCTGACCGCAAAGCCACATCACGGGCCGCGCGCCATGATCATGAGCGTGTTCAGCCTGGCGCAACAACTTGGCCTCGGGTTCCACGTCGCGACGGCGCTTCAGGCGACGACGACGATCGCCGCCCTCGCGCTGGCCGCCGTTCTCGGCCGCACCCGCGCCGCACCCGTGCCCTGTATCATCGCCGCCCTGCTGCTGCTGACGACGCTGGCCACGCCCTATATCTGGTACTACGACATGATCCCCGCCTCGTTCGCCGTAGCACTCCTGGCGCGAGACGGATTGACGACCGGCTTTCGTCCTGGCGAGCTGGCCGTCTATGCCTGCCTCTGGATCACGCCGGGCATCGCCCCCGAGATGGCGATGCGCGGCCTGCCGAGTTTTGCTCCGGTATTCGTCGTCCTGTCATTGGTCTACCTGTGGCGGCGAACAGCGGCGTTCACATCGGTCGCATCGGGGATCGGCCGGCCGGGGCCGGCCCTGGACTGAACGGGTCCGGCCATC
>JAJZFF010000310.1 GCA_021805485.1 Pseudomonadota bacterium | reverse complement strand
CCAGCAGCCGCATCGTCACCGCCGCCGTGTGCCAGCCCGAGGCGGCGAGCCCGCCGAACAGCGTCGTCCGCGCCACCGCATCGTCGAGATGGAAGGGCTGCGGGTCATATTGCGCGGCGAACTCCCGGATTGCCGTCGCATCGAGCGTCGCCGTGCCGCTTTCGAAGCGGGCGCCCACCGCCAGGTCGTCGAAGAACAGGCTCACCCGAGCAGCCTCCCGATCACCCGCGCCGTGTAATCCACCACGGGGATGATGCGCCCATAATTGATCCGCGTCGGCCCGATCACGCCGATCGCGCCGACGATCCGGTCATCGCGCGAGCGCGCCGGGGCGACCACCATCGACATGCCGGAGGCGCCGAACAGACCGCTTTCGGCACCGATGAAGATCCGCACGCCCTCCGAGCGCTCGGCCAGTTCGAGCAGCTTGAGCATCGTCTCCTGCGCCTCCAGCCGTTCGAAGAGTTGCTGGACGGAGGCGAGTTTCTCAAGCTGGTCGACATCGGCGAGCAGCCGCGCCTGGCCGCGCACGATCAGCGAGCCGCCCCTGCCCTCGGCCGACCAGGTCGCGAGACCGGCCTCGACGATGCCGGCGGCGAGATCGTCCAGCGCCGAACGGTCCGCCTTCATGTCATCCGCCACGCGAACGCGGAGTTCGCCGAGCGAGAGGCCGGAAAGCTGGGCGTTCAGGTAGTTGCTCGCCTCCTGGAGTGCCGAGGGCGGCAGGCCTGGCGGCGTTTCGATCACCCGGTTCTCGACCTGGCCGTCCGCCGAGACGAGCACGACCAGGGCGCGCCCGGAACTCAGCGGCACGAATTCGATATGCTTGACCGCCCCTTCCGATTTCGGCGCCAGCACGATGCCCGCCGCCTGGGACAGGCCCGAGAGCAGGGCGGAGGCCTCGGTCAGCGTGTCCTGGATCGACCGGCCGGACTGGGCGAGCGCCGCCTCGATCCGCTCGCGCTCCTCGTCCGACAATTCGCCGAAATGCAGCAAACCATCGACGAAGAGGCGCAGGCCCCGCTCGGTCGGCAGCCTTCCGGCCGAGATATGCGGCGAGAACAGCAGCCCGGCATCGGTCAGATCCGCCATCACGTTGCGGATCGTCGCCGGCGACAGGCCCATCGGCAGCAGGCGGGAGAGCGTGCGGCTGCCCACCGGCTCGCCGGTCTCGACATATTGTTCGACGATTTCGCGCAGCACCGCGGCGGAGCGCTCATCGAGCCCCGGCGGCAGCCGCACAGCCCCGCCCGCCGGCTTCGGCAGGCCCGCGCGGGCGGAAGAACGCTTGGATGTCTGGTCCATGGCGCCAGAGTCGGGTATCGCGGGGCGAAAATCAAGCGACACGTTTCAGCCGACAGGAGAGGCTTCATGCCCGAAATCAAGAGACCGAGCGGCCGCATGGCCGATGCGCTGCGCCAGGTGGAGATCGTCACCGGCTTCTCCCGCCATGCCGAGGGGTCGGCGCTGATCCGCATGGGCGGCACCGAGGTGCTGTGCGCGGCGAGCGTGGAGGGCCGGGTGCCGGGCTTCCTGCGCGGTGCCGGCCAGGGCTGGGTGACGGCGGAATACGGCATGCTGCCGCGCGCGACCCACACCCGCGGCGACCGCGAGGCGGCGCGCGGCAAGCAGTCCGGCCGGACGCAGGAAATCCAGCGCCTGATCGGCCGCTCGCTGCGCGCGGTGATCGACCGCACGGCGCTGGGCGAAATGACCATCACCCTCGATTGCGACGTGCTGAACGCCGATGGCGGCACGCGCTGTGCCGCGATCACCGGCGCCTGGGTCGCGCTCGCGCTGGCGATCCGCACGCTGCGCAAGGCGAACGTGATCGCGACCGACCCGCTGATTGGCCAGGTCGCGGCGGTGTCCTGCGGCGTGTTCGGGGGCGCGCCGGTGCTCGATCTCGATTACGCCGAGGACTCCAACGCCGAGGCGGACGCCAATTTCGTCCTCACCGGCACGGGCGGCATCGTCGAGATCCAGGCGACGGCCGAGCGCGCGACCTTCGAGGAGGCAACCTTCGGCACCCTGCTCGGTCTCGCCCGCAAGGGCACGGCGGAACTGTTCGCGGCCCAGCGCGCCGCGCTCGACGCGGCCTGAGACGGCGATGCGGCTGGAACGCGGCCAGCGTGTGGTGATCGCCACCCACAATGCCGGCAAGCTCGCCGAGTTCGCCCTGCTGCTCGCCCCGCACGGGCTCGACTGCGCCTCATCAGGCGCGCTCGGCCTGAAGGAGCCGGTGGAGGATGCGCCGGATTTCGCCGGCAATGCGCGGATCAAGGCGCTCGCGGCGGCGGCGGCGAGCGGGCTGCCGGCGATCGCGGATGATTCGGGGCTGGAAGTCGCGGCCCTGGCCGGCGCGCCCGGGGTGCGCTCGGCGCGCTTCGCGCAGGAGGCCGGCGGTTATGCCGCGGCGATGGCGAAGATCATCGCGGCGAGCCGGGCGGACGACCGCGCCGCCTTCGCCGCCGCGGTCTGCCTCGCCACGCCGGAGGGGCGGACCTTCACCTATCTCGGCTGGTGCCGTGGGCGGATCGCCCCGGCACCGCGCGGGGATGGCGGCTTCGGGTACGATCCGGTCTTCGTGCCGCTCGGCGAAACACGCAGCTTCGCCGAACTGGGCAAGGCCGAAAAATCGGCGATCAGCCACCGCTACCGGGCGCTGCGGCAATTCGCCGCAGCGCATCTCGGCTGAAGATATTCCGGCCGGTTACTCGGCCGGAATTTTCGCCGCCGCCGGCGCCGTCATCGGAACCGGCAGGAAGCGCGCATAGTCACGCGGCACCACCATCCAGAACCGCGCCAGCGTGCGCTCCCACTCGTTGAGCAGGCGCTCGGCGTAGAGGCTCTGCGTCTCGCGCGCGTGTTCGGTGACGAGGTCGCGCAGGTGCTGCGCCCAGTAGGGTTCCGTCACCCGGTTCCAGAGCAGCGTGTCCGGGTTGATCCGCATCTCGAAATCGGCGGTGGGATCGTAGACGAAGGCGATGCCGCCGGTGAAGCCGGCGCCGAAATTGTCGCCCACCGGGCCGAGAATCACGACCGTTCCGCCGGTCATGTATTCGCAGGCATTCGACCCCGCGCCCTCGACCACCGCAACGGCGCCGGAATTGCGCACCGCGAAGCGCTCGCCCGCCTGGCCGGCGGCGAAAAGCCGGCCCGAGGTCGCGCCGTAGAGGCAGGTGTTGCCGATGATCGTGTTGTCCTGACTGACGAGCGGCGAGGACGGCGCCGGCCGCACCACGATGGTCGCCCCGGACAGGCCCTTGCCGACATAGTCGTTGGCATCGCCGAAGACCTCGAGCTTGAGTCCGCGCACGGCGAAAGCGCCGAGCGACTGACCCGCCGCACCGCGCAGCCGCACGGTGACGTGGTCGGCCTGCAGGTCGGCGCCGCGCTTGCGCCGCACGATCTGCCCCGAGAACTTGGTGCCGATCGCGCGATGCGTGTTGCGGATGCCGTATTGCAGCTGCATCTTCTCGCCGCGCTCGAAGAACGGTGTCGCATCCTCGATCATCTGCGCATCCAGCGTCTCCGGCACCTCGTTGCGGCCCTGGAGCGTGCAGAAGCGCGCATAGGGGCCGGGGTCGGCCTGGGCGAGCAGCGCGTTGAGATCGAGATCGTCGAGAATCTCCGAGCCGCGCGAGATCTGGTGCAGGTAGTCGGTGCGGCCGATCACGTCCTCGAGCCGGCGGACGCCGAGCGAGGCGAGGATGTGCCGCACATCCTCGGCGATGAAGGAGAACAGGTTGATCACCTTCTCCGGCGTGCCCTCGAACTTCGCGCGCAGCGCCTCGTCCTGCGTGCAGACGCCGACCGGGCAGGTGTTGGAATGGCACTGGCGGACCATGATGCAGCCCATCGCCACGAGCGAGGCAGTGCCGATGCCGAATTCCTCGGCGCCGAGCATGGCGGCGATCACCACGTCGCGCCCGGTCTTGATGCCGCCATCGGTGCGCAGCTTCACCATGTGGCGCAGCCGGTTGAGCATCAGCACCTGATGCGTTTCCGACAAGCCCATCTCCCAGGGCAGGCCGGCATATTTGATCGAGGTCTGCGGTGACGCACCGGTGCCGCCGGAATGGCCCGAGATCAGGATCGCATCCGCCTTCGCCTTCGCGACACCGGCGGCGATGGTGCCGATGCCCGAGCGCGAGACCAGCTTCACGCAGACGCTCGCCTGCGGGTTGATCTGCTTGAGATCGTAGATCAGCTGGGCGAGATCCTCGATCGAGTAGATGTCGTGATGCGGCGGTGGGCTGATCAGCATCACCCCTGGCGTCGAATGCCGGAGCTTGGCGATCAGCTCGGTGACCTTGAAGCCGGGCAGCTGGCCGCCCTCGCCGGGCTTGGCACCCTGGGCGACCTTGATCTCGATCTCGCGGCAGTTGTTCAGATATTCGGCCGTCACGCCGAAGCGGCCCGAGGCGATCTGCTTGATCGCTGACGACGCGTTATCGCCGTTCGGCCGCGGCGTCGCGCGTGCCGCGTCCTCGCCGCCCTCGCCCGAATCCGAGCGCGCGCCGATGCGGTTCATCGCGATCGACAGCGTCTCGTGCGCCTCGGGGCTGAGCGCGCCGAGCGAGATGCCGGGTGCGACCAGCCGCTTGCGGATTTCGGTGATGCTTTCCACCTCGTCCACCGGGATCGGCGTCATCCCCTCGCTGCGGAAATCGAGCAGATCGCGCAGCGCCACCGGCGGCTGGGCGTTCACCGCGTCGGCGTATTTGCGATACAGCGTGAAACTGTCGGTCGCGACCGCGGTTTGCAGCATGTGGACCATCTGCCCGTCGAAGGCATGGGTCTCGCCCTTGCGGCGCAGGCGATAGACGCCGCCGACCGGCAGGGTCACGGCATCCGCATCCCAGGCGGTGCGGTGCAGTTCCAGCATCTTGTGGGCGATGCCGGGCAGGCCGATGCCGGAGATCCGCGAGGGCATGCCGGGGAAGAACTCCGCAACCAGCGCGCGGGACAGGCCGATCGCCTCGAAATTGTAGCCGCCGCGATAGGACGAGATCACCGAGATGCCGAGCTTCGACATCACCTTGAGCAGCCCCTTGTTCACCGCCTTCTTGTAGCGGCCGATGCACTCCTTCAGGCTGATCGACCCGAACAGGCCGCGGCGATGCCGGTCGGCGATGCTTTCCTGCGCGAGATAGGCGTTGATCGTGGTCGCCCCCACACCGATCAGCACGGCGAAATAATGCACGTCCATGCATTCGGCGGCGCGCACGTTGAGGCTGGTGAAGGTGCGCAGCGACTGGCGGACGAGATGGGTGTGCACAGCACCGGTGGCGAGGATCATCGGGATCGGCGCATGCGCCTCGTCAAACGTCTCGTCAGTGAGAATAACGTGCGTGCAGCCGGCGCGAACACCCTCCTCGGCCTCGCGGCGGATGCGCTCGATCGCGGCGCGCAGCCCGCCCTCGCCATCGGCGACCGGGAAGGTGCAGTTCACCACGCAGGCATTGTCGCCCATCGTGCGGCGCATCGCGTCGAACTCGGCGGTCGAGAGAACCGGGCTTTCCAGCTGCAACAGATCGCACTGGCTGGAATCCTCGTCGAGCACGTTGCCGAGATTGCCAAGCCGGGTCTTCAGCGACATCACGCGGCTTTCGCGCAGGCTGTCGATCGCCGGGTTGGTGACCTGGCTGAAGCTCTGGCGGAAATAGTGATGTAAGCCGCGATAACGCTCCGACAGCACGGCAATCGGCGTATCGTCGCCCATCGAGCCGGTCGCCTCGTTGGCGTCCTCGACCATCGGGTGGAGGATGAGTTCGAGTTCCTCCAGCGTGTAGCCGACGCCGAGCTGGCGGCGGCGCAGCGCCTCGCCCTCGAAAAGGACCGGCTCCGGCGCATCGGTTTTCACGATATGGTCGATCACCTTGATGCCGGCGGTCCAGGCGCCGAAATCCTGCCGGCCGGCGAGATCGTCCATCAGCTCGGCGTGATGGTAGAAGCGGCCATCGGCGAGATCGACGGCGATGGTCTCGCCCGGCCCGACGCGGCCGCGCTCGACGATGTCCGCCTCCTCGCGCTTGACCATGCCGGTTTCCGACCCGACGATCAGCAGCCCGTCGCTGGTGCGGGTGAAACGCAGCGGGCGCAGCCCGTTGCGGTCGAGCCCGGCGATGACGAAGCGGCCATCCGTCGCGGTTATCGCGGCCGGTCCGTCCCACGGCTCCATCACCGCGTTGCAGTAGCTGATGAGGTTGCGGTGCTCGGCCTTCATCGTGGCATCGGCGCCGATCGAGGGCGGGATCATCAGCGTCTTCGCCATCATCGCGTCGCGGCCGCCGTGAACGAGAAGTTCGAAGACGGCGTCGAGCGTCGCGGTATCGGAGCTGCCGGCCTGGATCACCGGCTTGATGTCGCCGAGATAGTCGTCGAGCGCGCCGGCGGCGAGGCGCGTCTCGTGGCTCTTCATCCAGTTCACGTTGCCGGCCAGCGTGTTGATCTCGCCGTTATGCGCGAGGGTGCGGAACGGCTGGGCCAGCCGCCAGGTCGGGAAGGTGTTGGTCGAATACCGCTGATGATAGATCGCGAAGCGCGAGACGAAGCGCTCGTCGAGCAGGTCGGGGTAGAATTCGGTCAGGCTCTCGGCGAGGAACATGCCCTTGTAGATGATCGAGCGGCACGAGAGCGAGCAGATGTAAAGCTCGGGGATTTGCGCCGCGATGGCTTCCTTCTCGATCCGCCGGCGGATCACGTAGAGGTCGCGCTCGTAGTCCTCCTCCGACTTGCCGAGCGCGTTCCACACCATGATCTGCTCGATCTCGGGGCGGGTCGCGTTCGCCTTTTCGCCGATGCAGGACACGTCGATCGGCACCTGGCGCCAGCCATAGATGCGGTAGCCGAAATTCAGGATTTCGGTCTCGACGATCTGCCGGCAGCGCTCCTGCGCGCCGAGATCGGTCTTGGGCAGGAACACCATGCCGACCGCGATCGGCCCGCGGCGCATCCGGTCGCCGCCGCGCTCCACCGCATCGATGAAGAAATCCTGCGGGATCTCGACATGGATGCCGGCGCCATCGCCGGTCTTGCCATCGGCGTCGACCGCGCCGCGATGCCACACGGCCTTCAGCGCGTCGATGCCGGCGACGACGACATCGCGCCGCTTGCGGCCATCGAGCGCCGCGATCAGGCCGACGCCGCAGGCGTCGTGCTCCTGTGCGGGGTCGTAGCTGCCGGCGAGAGACGCGGTGTTGCGCTGCCAGGCGGCGAGGAATTCGGGGGCGGTTTCGTGGTTCATGGTCATCACTCAGCGGCGGAGGTGAGCGCGCCGTCGAGGCGCGCGGCGGTGGCGAGCGCGCCGTCGGCGCGCGCGGCGGCGGTTTCGAGATAGGCATGCATGGCGTCGGCGGCCTCGCGGCCGTCCTTGATCGCCCAGACGACGAGGCTGGCGCCGCGGACGATGTCGCCGGCGGCGAACACGCCGGGCAGCGCGGTCATGAAGTTCTTCGAATCGACCTTCAGCGTGCCCCAGCGGGTCAGCGCGAGGCCGGGCTCGTTGAAGGCGCCGGGCAGATCCTCGGGGTCGAAGCCGAGCGCCTTGATGACGAGATCGGCCTCGATGGTGAATTCCGAGCCGGCGATCGGCTCGACGGTCTGCCGGCCGGATGCATCGGCGAGGCCGAGATGCATCCTCACCGCCTTCACCGCGTTCACCCGCCCGGCGCCGACAAAGGCTTCCGGCGCGGAGAGCCAGGTGAACTCGACTCCCTCGTCGATCGCGTTCGCGACCTCGCGCGCCGAACCCGGCATGTTGGCGCGGTCGCGCCGGTAGAGGCAGGTGACGGCGGCGGCGTCCTGGCGGATCGCGGTGCGGACACAGTCCATCGCCGTGTCGCCGCCGCCGATGACGACGACGCGCTTGCCGGCGGCGTTCAGCTCGCCCGAATCGTAGGCCGGCACCGCATCGCCCAGGCCGTTGCGGTTGGAGGCGATGAGATAGTCGAGCGCCGGCACCACGCCCTCGAGCCGGCTACCCGGCACGTCAATCTCGCGCGCCTTGTAGACGCCGGTGGCGACCAGCACCGCATCGTAGCGCGCGCGCAGCTCGGCGAAGCTGACGGCGCCGCCGATATCCTCGTTCAGGTGGAAGTGGATGCCCCCCTCCTCGAGCCAGGCTCGCCGCCGCGCGACGATTTCCTTCTCCAGCTTGAAGCCGGGAATCCCGTAGATCAGCAGCCCGCCCACCCGGTCGTGCCGGTCATGGACATGCACCTGATATCCCTTGCGCCGCAGCGCCTCGGCGGCGGCGAGGCCGGCCGGCCCGGCGCCGATGACGCCGACACTCTGCGCGCGCTCGCGCCGCGGGCGGATCGGCCGGACCCAGCCATTCTCGAAGGCGGTGTCGGTGATGTAGCGCTCGACCGCGCCGATAGTGACGCTCTCGAACCCCTTCTCGATGACGCAGTTGCCCTCGCACAGCCGGTCCTGCGGGCAGATGCGGCCGCAGATTTCGGGGAAGGTGTTGGTGGCGGCGGAAATCTCGTAGGCTTCCTCAAGCCGCCCCTCGGCCGAGAGCTTCAGCCAGTCGGGGATGTTGTTCCCCAGCGGGCAATGCACCTGGCAGAACGGAATCCCGCACTGGCCGCACCGGCTGGCCTGCGCCGCCGCGTCCTTCGGGTCGAAATCGCGATAGATCTCGCCGAAATCCTCGCGACGCTCGGAGGCGGTACGCTTTTCCGGCGGCTGCTGCGCAAGGCGCACGAATTGCTGCATGTGCTCGGTCATCGGCACAACTCCGTTCCGTGGATGGCTGTTTCCCGCAGTCTCTAGCTCAGCGGAACGGAGATTGCCAGCAATAATTCGATATTAAGTCATATAAACTGCCATATATGCGTGATTATCAGCCCTGCACTCTCATCACTGCGGTTTTGTGACAGAAAATTATGTCCGTATTGAGACCTATCATGCTTCGCCGCCGGTAGGGCGCCCACCGCCATGCCGGTAGCGCCGCAGGTAGGAGGGGACGACCAGGTCGATCGGCGTCGCGACGATGCCGAGATCCGCCAGCGTCCGCGCACTCCGCGCAACCACGTTGTCGCGCCGGAGCAGCAGGAGCTGATCGGTCGTCAGCAACCGCCCGGGCAGACGCTGGAGGACCGAAGCCTGCAGCCAGGCCGCCCAGCGCGGCACGCCGACGAGGGTGCGGTGATGGCCGGTTTCCGCGTTGATATAAGCCAGCAGGTCGCGGAAGCTCCGCACCTCGGGACCGCCGAGCTCATAGGTCTCGCCGGCCAGTTCGGGCCGGTCGATCGCCGCCATCACCGCATCGGCGACGTCGCCGACATAGACCGGCTGGAATTTCGTCTCGCCCTCGATCACTGGCAGGAACGGCAGTTGCGCCGCCATCGCGCCGAAGCGATTGAAGAACCCGTCCTCCGGCCCGAACACGATCGAGGGGCGCAGGATCGTCGCTGCCGGAAAGGCCACCCGCACCGCCGCCTCGCCCAGCCCCTTGCTCCGCGCGTAGAGGCTTGCCGCCTTCGGATCGGCGCCGATCGCCGAGACATGCACGAGCGCGCGCACACCCGCCTCCGCCGCGAGAGCCGCGATCCTCGCCGCGCCCTGGTGCTGCACCCGGTCGAAATCGCCGCGCCGCCGTTCGGCCAGGATTCCCACGAGATTGATGACGCAAGTCGCGCCCTCGATCGCGCGGCGCAGCGCCGCCTCGTTGTCGAGCGGGGCGTAGAGCGGCGCGATCTGGCCGACATCGCCGAGCGGGCGGAGAAAGGCGCCGGCCTCGGTATCGCGCATCGCGGCACGGACGACCCAGCCCGCAGCGGCCAGGCGTTTCACGACATGGCGGCCGATGAATCCGGATGCGCCGAAAACCGTTGCAACCTTGCGCGATGCCATGAGGGTCTCCTTTTGATGGGTGCCTTCTGTTCGCATGACTGGCCCGCGCAAGACAACCGCCTCCCGCGCGAAGGCGGATTGACGGCAGGGCGCCGCTTCGCTACAGCCCCGTTCACCGAAGCGCGCCGATGCGGTGCGACTAGCCCCCTTGCCCAGGTGGCGGAATGGTAGACGCGCAGGTTTCAGGTACCTGTGGCCGCAAGGCTGTGGAAGTTCGAGTCTTCTCCTGGGCACCAACTCTCAATCTCCCGCTTGCGGGATCATGATGGGCCGATGAGCCAGACCCAGTTCGCCGCCGGCGCCACCATCCACATCCATCGACACGACCTTCCGGACGGGCTCGATCTCGGCCCCGTGGTCGCCGTCGATACCGAAACGATGGGTCTCGATCCGCGGCGCGACCGGCTCTGCCTCGTGCAGCTCTCCGCCGGCGACAACAACGCGCATCTCGTGCAGATCATCCCGCCATCCCTGGGCGGGCGCGGCGCCGACTGCCCGAACCTGAAGCGCCTGCTCGAGCATCCCGGCGTGACCAAGCTGTTCCACTTCGCCCGGTTCGACCTCGCGATGCTGTATCACGCGCTCGGCGTGACGACCGCGCCGGTGGTCTGCACCAAGATCGCCTCGAAGCTGGTCCGCACCTATACCGATCGCCACGGGCTGAAGGATCTCTGCCGCGACCTCGTCGGCGTCGAGATCTCCAAGCAACAGCAGACCAGCGACTGGGGTTCGGCCGAGCTCTCGCCCGAGCAGTGCGCCTATGCGGCGTCGGACGTGCTGCATCTGCATGCGATCTGGGCCCGGCTCGAATCGCTCCTCGTCCGCGAGGGCCGGCGCGAACTGGCCGATGCGTGCTACCGGTTCCTGCCGGCGCGCGCGAAGCTCGACCTGCTCGGCTTCGAGGACCCGGATATTTTCAGCCACCGCTGACGGCGGCTCCGCCCCGCGCGTCATTCTGTTGACCCGGCACGGCGCATCGTCACATACAAGGCTATGACGAGCGGACAGACCATGCCTGTTGCCCCTCCACGCCGCGAACAGCCCCCGACGGCCGCCACCGACGATCTTGCTATCGCGCGCGACGTGCTCGCGACCGAGGCGGCGGCGCTCAATGCGCTCGCGGCGACCCTGGGCGGCAGCTTCACCGCGGCGGTAACGACGCTGGCGGACATCGGCGGGCGCGTCGTCGTCACCGGCATGGGCAAATCCGGCCACGTGGCGCGAAAGATCGCCGCCACCCTCGCGTCCACCGGCACGCCGGCGCTGTTCGTCCACCCGGCCGAGGCGAGCCACGGCGATCTCGGCATGATCGTGCCGGGTGACGCGGTGATCGCCCTGTCGAACTCCGGCGAGGCCGCCGAACTCGCCGCCATCGTCTCCCATGTCCGCCGCTTCGCCCTGCCGCTGGTCGCGATCACAAGCCGCGCCGAGAGCACGCTTGCCCGCGCCGCCGACCTCGTGCTGCTGCTTCCCGCCGCCCCGGAGGCGGGGCCGATCGGCATGGCGCCGACCACCAGCACGACGATGCAGATGGCGCTGGGCGACGCCATCGCCGTTGCCCTGCTCGCCCGGCGCGGCTTCACCGCCGCCGATTTCGGCCTGTTCCATCCCGGCGGCAAGCTCGGCGCCCGGCTCCGGCGCGTGCGCGACCTGATGCATGAGGGCGATGCCGTGCCGCTCGCCGGGCCGGACACGCGCATGGATCAGGCGATCCTGCTGATCACCGCGAAGCATTTCGGCTGCCTCGGCATCATCGACGGCAACCGCCGCCTGCTCGGCGTGGTGACCGACGGCGATCTCCGCCGCGCCATGGCGCCGGATCTGCTGACGCGCGAGGTCGGCCGCATCATGACCTCCAGCCCGCGCGTGATCGGGCCCGAACGTCTGGCCGAGGAGGCGCTGCACGACATGACGGCGCTGACCCCGCGGGTCATGTCGCTGTTCGTGGTGGACGAGTCGCGGCGGGTGCTGGGCATCGTGCATATGCATGACCTGCTGCGGGCGGGTGTCGCATGAGCACCGCGCGCACCCCCGACCAGCCCGGCAAGCCGCACCGGCACGGCACCCTGTTCTCGCAGGCCGATGGGCTGTTCGCCGCCCTGGCCCACGCGCGCGACCGCCAGCGCGCCGCCCTCGGCCGGCAGCGGCGCATCGTCGGCATCGCCAAGATCATCCTCCCGGTGATCGCGGCCGTGCTGCTCTTCGCCATCGTGATCTTCCCCGACCTGCGCAGCGGCGCGAGCTTCGGCCGGGTCACCTATCGCGAATTGCCGCAAACCTCGGGCGCCGCGCTGTCGCGGATGAGCACCGCGGAATATCGCGGCGTGGACGCGCGCGGCGAGAAATTCACCATCACCGCACGCCACGCCGTGCAGACCGGCGGCGACCGGCTGAGCCTGACCGGGCCGAAAGGCGACATCACGACAAAAGGTGGCGCCTGGTTCATGCTCGATGCCCGCAGCGGCGTCTACCACCAGAAATCCCAGCGTCTCGATCTCGCCGGCAAGGTGACGCTCTACCGGGCCGACGGCACCACGATGCGCACGCGTCAGGCAACGATCGACATCCAGGCCGGCACCGCCGACGGACACGACCCGGTCAACGCCTTCGGCCCGTTCGGAACGCTGACCTCGGCGCAGGGCTTCACCGCGCGCAACCGTGGCCAGGTCATCACCTTCACAGGGCCGTCGCATCTTGTGCTCGACCAGGCGAATGCCTCCTCGTCCGCTGCGGGCGCAGGAGGCGGTTCATGAGGCCGCGGGCGGCGCCGGTCGCGGCACTTCTGCTTCTTGCCGCCCTTCCCGCCGGCGCGGGCGCACAGTCGCTCGGTTTCGGCGCCGCCGGCGGCCAGCCGGTG
>JAJZFF010000636.1 GCA_021805485.1 Pseudomonadota bacterium | reverse complement strand
CGGACGGTGAGATAGAGCGTCGGCGCGGTGCGGCGGTTGAGCACCAGCTCGGCCTCGCAGGCGGCGCGGCGGGCGGCGGGCGTGGTGTAGTCGAGCGCCGAATAGCGGATCGCCCGCTTGAGCTTGAAGGCGTGCGGACCGGCGAGAAAGACGATCGAGCAATGGGTCTCGATCCGCTCCACCGTGCCGGTGGCGAGGCCGTGGCTCTCCGGGCGGGAGAGGAAGGCGATGACGCGCCGCTGATCCTCGGGGTGCGGCGACATGCTCAGGGTTCACCGGCCGCCGCGCGGTCCGCCGCGGCGGCGAGGGCGCGGATGGCGGGGCTGATCGTCACCGGCACCGTGCCGGGTTCGAGCCGGCGCAGCGCCGGGGGCAGGCTGGCGAGCGCGGCGGCGGCCCGCTGCCGGGCGGCGGCGAGATCCGCCGTTGCCGGGTCGACGCGCCGGCCGGCGCGCATCACCGGGCGCAGCAGCGCCGTGCCGGTGGGCGGTTCGTCGTGCAGCCCGACGGTATCGCCGAGGATGGTTCCGTCGGCGGCGAGGCGGCGCCAGACCTGCTTGGCGCCGGGCCAGGTGGCCTTGCCCTCGCTGCGCTTGCGCCGCGGCCGGCCGGCATAGGCCTGCAGCTTGTAGGCGCAGTCGAGCGCCGGGGCGTCGCTCGCGGTGGTCAGCGCGGTGCCGATGCCGAACCCGTCGATCGGCGCGCCGGCGAGGCGCGCGATCCGCGCCTCGTCGAGCCCGCCGCTGGCGAAGATCCGGATCGCGCCGCATCCCGCCGCGTCGAGAATGCCGCGCACCGCCCTTGCGTGATAGGCGAGATCGCCGCTGTCGAGCCTGACCGCCGCGATCGCGATGCCCTCCGCCGCGAGGCGGGGCGCCAGCGCCGCGACCCGCGCGGCGCCGCGCTCGGTGTCGTAGGTGTCGATCAGCAGGCAGAGCCCGGCGGGGCGGGTGCGCGCGAAGTCGAGGAAGGCCTCGGTCTCGCCGTCATGCGCCTCGACGAAGGCATGGGCCATCGTGCCCATGAGCGGAATGCCGAACCGGCGGCCGGCGAGCACGGTGGCGGTGGCGTCGAAGCCGGCGAGCCAGGCGGCGCGGGCGGCGAACAGCCCGGCCTCGCCGCCATGGGCGCGGCGCAGCCCGAAATCGACGAGCTGGCGCCCGCCCGACGCGAGCACCATCCGCGCCGCCTTCGAGGCGATGACGGTCTGGAAATGAACGATGTTGAGGAGGCGGGTTTCCACGAACTGCGCCTCGGGCAGCGGCGCGGTGACCCGCAGCACCGGCTCGTCGGCGAAGACGGCCGTGCCCTCGGGCACCGCATCGACGTCGCCGGTGAAGCGGAACCCGGCGAGACCGTCGATGAAGCCCGGCGCGAACCGGCCGGTATCGCGCAGCCAGGCGAGGTCGTCGGCGGCGAAGCGCATGCCTTCGAGGAACGTCACCGCCTGGTCCAGCCCGGCGGCGAGCAGGAAGCCGCGCTCGGGCGGCAGGCGGCGGAAGAACAGCTCGAACACCGCGCTGCCGGTCATGCCCCGCGCCGCGTAGGCTTCGAGCATCGACAGCTCGTAGAGGTCGGTCAGCAATGCGCTGGCGTCCGGCATGGCGGAATTCTGCGCGGCGCGGGTGGTGCGTGTCGTTGATTCTCGTCAACCGGCGCCGCGGCTTGCCCGGGTCGGCGGATCGGGCCACATGGACGCGATGACCGAAAACGACCCTGAAGCCGCGCTCCGTCGCTCGCTCTTCCGGCATCGTGCCTTCGCGACCGGGCTGCTGGCGCTGATGGCGGCGCTGATGGCGGCGGGATACGCCATGCCGCCCGACCCCGCCGCCCTGTTCCTGCGCGATGCCGCCAAGGCCGGGCTGATCGGCGGCATCGCCGACTGGTTCGCCGTGACCGCGCTGTTCCGCCACCCGCTCGGCCTGCCGATTCCGCACACCGCCATCCTGCCGGCGCAGAAGGAGCGGCTCGGCGCCGCCCTGGGCCGGTTCGTCGCCAACCACGTGTTCACCGGCGCCGATGTGACGCGGTTTCTCGCCGGGCTCGACATTCCCGCCCTGCTCGGCCGGTTCCTCGCCGATCCGGCGATGTCCACACCGCTGGCGGAGGCCATCGCCGGGGCGCTGCCGCGCCTGCTCGATTCGGTCGAGGATGGCCGGGCGCGGCGGGTGCTCGGCCGCCTGCTGCCGCGCATGGCGGGCGGGCCGACCGCGGGCCGCCTCGTCGCCCGCGCGCTGGCCTCGCTGGTCGAGAGCGGGCGGCACCAGGAGGTGTTCAGCTTCATCCTCGGCCAGCTCCGCCTGCTGCTGCAAAGCCGCGAGGCCGAGCTGAAACAGGCGGTGCGCGAGCGCGTGCGCGAGCAGGGCGGCGCGCTGGTGGGCTGGGCGGTGGGGGCGAACATCGCCGCGCGCGTCGTCACCGCGCTCAATACCGAGCTGGAGCGCGTCGATCCCGATGGCTCCGAGCTGCGCGCCGCCTTCGACGAATGGGTGCGCCGCGAGATCGTCCGCCTCACCGAGGACCCCGAACGCGCCGCCGAACTCGGCGCCGCGCTGCGCGGGGTGGTGGGGCATGAGAGCGTGCGCGCCTGGGGGGCGGAGCTGTGGGCGCGGCTGCGCGCCGCGATCGCGGCGGACGCGGCGCGGCCGGGCGGGCACGCGCAGCAGCTGATCGCCGGCGCCCTCGCCAATTTCGGCGCGCTGCTCGCCGGGGATCCCACCATGCGCGCGCGCATTTCCGCCGGCGCGGGCATGGTCGTCACCCGCCTGCTGCCGGGGGCGCAGGCCGAGATCGCCGGGTTCATCGGCCGCGTGATCGGCAACTGGGACGCCGCGACGATCACCGAGCGGCTGGAACTGCGCGTCGGCAAGGACCTGCAATATATCCGCGTCAACGGCACGCTGGTCGGCTTCCTGATCGGCGGGCTGATCTTCCTTGTCCTGCATTTCGGATTTCACCAGCCGGGGTAAGCATGCACATCCACATCCA
>JAJZFF010000320.1 GCA_021805485.1 Pseudomonadota bacterium | reverse complement strand
CGCTTGGCGACGTTCGCCGCATAGTCGCCGATGCGCTCGATGTCGGTGGTGACCTTCAGCGCGGCGACGACCTGGCGGAGATCGTCGGCGACGGGCTGGCGCAGGGCGAGGACGCGGACGGCGAACTGCTCGATCGCGCGTTCGTCGGCATCGACCTTCGCGTCCATCTCGACGACGCGGGCGGCGATCGCGCTGTCATGGGTGAGAAGGGCGGTGACGGCATCGGCGAGCTCGGTCTCGACCAGGCCGCCCATCGCCGCGATCATGTCGCGCAGGCGGGCGAGATCGGCCTCGAAACTGCTCAGGATGTGCTTGCTGTCTTCGGGCATGGCCGTGCTCCTCAGCCGAACCGGCCGGTGATGTATTCCTGGGTGCGCCGCTCGCGCGGGGCGGTGAACATCTGCGTCGCGTCGGAGACCTCGATGAGCTCGCCGAGATAGAAGAAGGCGACGCGGTCGGCGCAGCGGCCGGCCTGCTGCATGTTGTGGGTGACGATGACGATGGTGAAGTCGCGCTTCAGCTCGTCGATCAGCTCCTCGATGCGCAGCGTCGAGATCGGGTCGAGGGCGGAGGTCGGCTCGTCGAGCAGGAGGACCTGCGGGCTGACCGCGATGCTGCGGGCGATGCACAGGCGCTGCTGCTGGCCGCCGGAGAGCGCGTTGGCCGAGGCGTGCAGCTTGTCCTTCACCTCGTTCCACAGCGCCGCCTTGTGCAGGGCGGATTCGACCCGCTCGTCCATCGCGCTGCGCGAGAGGCGCTCGTGCAGGCGGACGCCGAAGGCGATGTTCTCGTAGATCGATTTCGGGAAGGGCGTGGGTTTCTGGAACACCATGCCGACGCGGCGGCGCAGGCGGTTGATGTCGGTCCTCGGGTCGAGGATGTTCTCGCCGTCGAGGATCACCTCGCCCTCGGCGCGCTGGCCGGGATAGAGGTCGTACATCCGGTTGAGCACGCGCAGCAGGGTGGACTTGCCGCAGCCGGAGGGGCCGATCATCGCCGTGGTCTGGCGGTCGGGGAAGTCGATCGAGACCGATTTCAGGGCCTGGGTCGCGCCGTAATAGAAGTCGAGATTGCGGATCGAGACGCGGGGTTCCATCGCCGGCTCCACGACTTCGGACTTCATGCGGGCAGCTGCGTCGGGCATCACCAAATGACCTGTTCCTCAAAACGCCGCCCGCGGCCCTTGCGGACCGCGGGACGCGCCGGCGGCATCGCCGGATGGCAGTAGCGGACTATCATGCAACCATTGTGACAGTCGCATGAAGCTTTCATGACAGCGGCCGCGGCTCAGCTCGCCGAGGGGAGCTTCGGCTGCTTCACCATCCGCAGATAGGGCTTGAGCGTGCGGAAACCCTCGGGGAAGCGCTGCTTCGCCTCCTCGTCGGAGAGCGAGGGGACGATGATCACGTCCTTGCCGTCGGTCCAGTTGACCGGGGTGGCGACCTTGTAGCCGTCGGTCAGCTGGAGGGCGTCGATCACGCGGAGGATTTCCGCGAAGTTGCGGCCCGTCGCCGGCGGGTAGGTCATGATCAGGCGGATCTTCTTCTGCGGGTCGATGATGAAGACCGAGCGCACCGTCACGGTCGGGTCGGCCGCGGGGTGGATCATGTCGTAGAGGGTGGAGACCTTGCGGTCATGGTCGGCGATGACCGGGAAGTTGAGCTTCTGGCCCTGGGTTTCCTCGATATCGGCGGCCCAGCCCTTGTGGTTCTCGCCGGTATCGACCGAGAGGCCGACGGGCTTGACGTTGCGCTTCTTCCACTCCGGCATCAGCCGCGCGGCCTCGGCCAGCTCGGTGGTGCAGACCGGAGTATAATCCTTCGGGTGGCTGAACAGGATGCCCCAGGACGAGCCGAGATACTCGTGGAACTTCAGGCGCCCCTCGGAGCTGTCCTGTTCGAAATCCGGCGCGATCTGGCCGAGTTGCAGAGCCATGATGGTCTTCCTTCATCGCTGATGGCAAAGGACGGTGCCGCGCGGCCCGGACGGCCGCAGGCGTGGCCGACACATAGGACCGCACGCGGCGAAGCGCAAAGCATGGCGGTCCCGGGACGGGCATGGCGGCCCTACCCTCTCGGGCCGGAGGGAGGCCGGCGCCGCTCAGCCCGCGGCGAGGACGCGGCCGGCGACGGCGTCGAGCCTCGCCACCAGATCGGGGTCGCGGGCGGCGGGGGCGGTGATCAGCGCGTGGTCGAGCGCGTGGTCGCAGCCGGCGGTGCAGGCGGGGCGCGCGGCGCCGAGGCCGGGGACCACGGCGCGGACCAAAGCGCGGGCGCGGTCGGCGTTGCCGAGCAGGACCTTGACCACCTGCTCGACCGTGACCGCCTCGTGATCCTCGTGCCAGCAATCATAGTCGGTGACCATGGCGACGGTCGCGTAGCAGAGCTCGGCCTCGCGGGCGAGCTTGGCCTCGGGCATGTTGGTCATGCCGATCACCGAGCAGCCCCAGGAGCGGTAGAGATGGCTTTCCGCCCGTGTGGAGAATTGCGGGCCTTCCATCGCGAGATAGGTGCCGCCGCGGGTCACCGGCAGGTCGAGCGCGCGGGCGGAGTGTTCCAGCGCGTCGCCGAGGCGGGCGCAGACCGGTTCGGCCATCGAGACATGGGCGACGCAGCCGGCGCCGAAGAAGCTTTTCGCGCGGGCGAAGGTGCGGTCGATGAACTGGTCGACGATGACGAAATGGCCGGGCGGCAGATCCTCGCGCAGGCTGCCGACGGCGGACATCGAGAGGATGTCGGTCACGCCGGCGCGTTTCAGCGCGTCGATATTCGCACGGTAGTTGAGGTCGGTCGGCGAGAGCTTGTGGCCGCGGCCGTGGCGCGGCAGGAACACGACCGACACGCCTTCGAGCGTGCCGAACATCAGCTCGTCCGACGCCTCGCCCCACGGCGTGGCGACGCGCTCCCAGCGCTTGTCCTCGATCCCCTCGATGTCATAGAGGCCCGAGCCGCCGATGACGCCGATGACCGGGCGGCGGGGTTCGGCCGCGCTCATGCGCGCC
>JAJZFF010000401.1 GCA_021805485.1 Pseudomonadota bacterium | reverse complement strand
GACCATTCCCGAGCCCGCCCTGCGCGGCCTCATCGCGGCGAGCGACATCGTGATGTCGCTGCATCGCGCCGAGGGGTTCGGCCTCATCCCGGCCACCGCGATGCTGCTCGGCCGCCCGGTGGTGACCACCGGCTGGTCCGGCAACATGAGCTTCATGGACGCGGACAGCGCTGGCCTTGTGAAATACGATCTGGTGCCGGTGAACGACCCGCGCGGCACCTACCGGCTGGAGGGTAGCCGCTGGGCGGAGCCGGATGCCGGGCATGCGGCGGCGCTGCTCCGGCAACTGGCCGACGATCCCTCCGCGCGGGCCGCACTCGCCGCGCGCGGGCGCGAGACCGCGATGCGCGCGCTGGGAGACGCGCCAGTGCGCGACGCGCTCGCCGCCTCCGGCATCCGATGAGGATTCTCACCTGGCAATGGGGACGGCGCGGCGCCGGGCCGCGCTTCGCCGCCCTGCTCCATGCGGCACTCGGCCGCCTGCCGGCGACCGAATCGGTGCTGTCGCTCTCGGCCGAGGCGGAAATCCTCGGCGCGGCGGATGCGCCGGACTGCGCCTGGCGCTACCCGACCTATTCGAGCGCCGCCGGCGCGCTGGCGCGGCTACTCACCCTGCCCCTCGCCGGGCGCAGCGTTCGGGCGGAACTCGACCGTCTCGCACCGGATGTGGCGCTCTGCGCCATGCCCGCGGTGCTCGACCGGCTGATGGTCGCCAATCTGCGCGTGCCTTACGGGATTATCGTGCACGACGCGGTCTCGCACCCCGGCGAAAGCCTGAGCTTCCGGCTGGTGGATCAGGCGCGGCTGCTGCGCGGCGCGGGGCTGCTGGCCACGCTCAGCCAGGCGGTGACCGACGAGTTGCACAATGCCGGCGCGGTCCGCCCCGGCCAGCGGGTTCTCACCCTCACGCATCCGCCGATGCCGGTGGGCGACGGCGCGATGCCGGCCCCGCCCTTCGCCCATGGCGGCCGGCCGCGGCTGCTGATGTTCGGCCGGCTGCTGCCCTACAAGGGGCTCGACCTGCTGTGCCAGGCGATGGCGGATCTCGGCCCCGATCCCGGGTTCATTCTCAAGGTGGCGGGCGATGGCCCGGATTCCGCCGAACTCGGTCGCCTCGGCGCGATGCCGCATGTCGTGGTCGACCGGCGCTGGATTCCCGAGGCCGAACTGGCGCAACTGATCGGCGATTCGGATGCGCTGGTCCTGCCCTACCGGCAGGCGAGCCAGTCCGGCGTGGCGGCGGCGGCGCTCGCCCTGGGCCGCCAGGTGATCGCCACCGATGTCGGCGGCCTTGCCGAGCAACTGCGCGACGCGCCGCAGGCGATCCTCTGTCCGCCGGATGCCGGCGCGCTGGCCGATGCCCTTCGGCGCTGGCGCGACCGGCGCTTCACGCCGGGGCTGACGCCCGCCGCCGATCCGATGGCGGCATGGACGGCGATGGCGGCTCAGTTGCGCGCCGGGCTGGGCGCGATTTCGGGCGCGGCCTGAACCGGCTTCACCGACCAGACCAGCATTGCGGCGCCGGCCAGCATCACCGCCACCATCACGAACGGCGCGCCCGGAAACCGCCACGGCAGGACGCCGCTGAACGCCTCGAACACGGCAGCCCCGGTCAGCGGCGCGACGATCGCGGTCAGCCCCTCGATGGAGGAGAGCGCGCCGTTCATCCGCCCCTGCTGGTCCGCCGGTGCTGCGCGCGAGAGCATGCTGCGGATCGCCGGATTGGCGATCGAGCCCAGCGCCATCAGCCCCACCCCGGCGAACAGCCACGAAGCGGTCGGCGCAACGCCGAAGATCATGTAGGCGGCCGCGTTGCAGGCGAAGCCGACAAAGGCGGCGCCGCGTTCGCCAAGCAGTGTCACGGCCCGGCGGACCAGACCGAACTGCACGAGCGTCGACGCGATGCCGGTGCATGCGAAGAAGATGCCGTTCTCGCGCGGCCCCCAGCCGAAGCGCAACGAGGCATAGAGTACGAAAACCGCCTGGATCGCGCCGAGGCCGAACCATCGCACGCTCCACGCCGCGGCGAGGCGCCAGAGGCGCGGCACGGTGGTGAGCAGCCGCATGGCGCCGAGCGGTGTCGCTTCCCGCAGGCGAAACGGCCGCCGCCGCTCCGGCGGCAGCGATTCGGGCAGGACGAAAATACCGTAGACCACGTTCACCGCGACCAGCCCGGCCGAGACCAGAAAGGGCAACCGCAGATCGATCGCGCCGAGAAACCCGCCGATCACCGGCCCGGTGGTGAAGCCGAGCCCGAATGCGGCGCCGATCAGGCCGAAACGCTGGGCGCGCCGTTCCGGCGGGGTGATGTCGGCGATATACGCGCTGGCGGCCGAGACGTTGCCGGCCGTCGCACCGGCGATCAGCCGGCCGACGAACAGCCAGAGCAGGTTGGGCGCGAAGGCGAGGAGCAGATAGTTCGCCGCACTCCCGGCGAGGGAAACGAGAATAAGGCGGCGGCGGCCGAACCGGTCGCTCAGCTGGCCGAGCACCGGGGCGGCGAAGAACTGCGTCGCCGCGAAGGTCATGCTCAGCACGCCGACCCAGAGGGCCGCGTGCGAGGCGGGTGTTGCGGACAGCTTCTCGACGAGATCGGGCAGAATCGGCGCGATGAGGCCGAAACCGATCGAATCGATGACGAGAACCGCGAAAATGAACCCCATGGTGAGATCGATCCATCCCGTTCAGCAGAGGGCGGGTAGACTGATTCGAACCGGAAGGGGAAGTCTGGCTCCCGGAGTAGGACTCGAACCTACGACCGAGCGGTTAACAGCCGCTTGCTCTACCAGCTGAGCTATCCGGGAACCGTGAAGCGCCTCATAGCCAAGCCCGTGGAGAATGGCAACAGGGTCTGTTCATATCGGCCCTGCCCGATCGACGGGCCGGCCGCCGGCGAGAGGTGGCGATGAAGAAGAGACGGAGAAAAAAGGTGGTGGCCCTCCCCGGACTCGAACCGGGATGCCCGCAAGGGCGCGCGATTTTCGTACCACTTCGGCTTTCGCCGCC
>JAJZFF010000051.1 GCA_021805485.1 Pseudomonadota bacterium | reverse complement strand
GCTTACGAGCGCGACTATGTCGCGACCTATGCCGAGAGCGAGCGGGCCGCCATCGTGATCGCGCGCGATGGTGATGCCATCGTTGGCGCCTCCACCTGCCTGCCGCTAACCGACGAGGACGAGGCAATGCAAGCGCCGTTCCGCGCCGCCGGGATTGATCCCGCCTCGGTCTTCTATTTCGGTGAATCGGTCCTGCTGCCGGCCTATCGCGGCCGCGGGGTCGGCGTGGCCTTCTTCCGCGAACGCGAGGCGCACGCGCGGGCGGTTTCCGACGCGACGCATTCCGCCTTCTGCTCGGTGATCCGCGACGACGCCGATCCACGCCGCCCGGCGGATGCCACCACACTCGACGCCTTCTGGCGCAAGCGCGGCTACGGGCCGGTGTCCGGTCTCGTGTGCCGCATGCGCTGGCGCGAGATCGGTGCCGCGCATGAGGTGGAAAATCGCCTCCAGGTGTGGATGAAGCCACTCGGCGGCGCATGACCATGCGCGTTGCCCTGTCTCCTTTCCCGATCAATCGCCCGACCGGGCTGGACGATTTTCTCGATACGGTCGATCGCCTCGCGGGTGAGGCGACATCCGGCGATGCCGACCTGCTCGTCCTGCCGGAATATGCCTCGATGACGCTCGCCGGCGCTTTTGTCGCCGCGCCGGACGTTGCCGCCGAACTCGACGCCGTGGTCAGCCGCGCCGACGCCCTGGTGGAGGGTTTCCGCGCCATTGCCCGCACCCGCCGCCTGCTGCTGCTGCCCGGCTCGGTGCCGATGCGCGGCGCCGATGGCAATATCCGCAACAGGGCGCCGCTGATCGACGGGAACGGCCGCATCGCCTTTCAGGACAAGCGGGTGATGACGCGCTTCGAGTCAGAGCGCTGGGGCATCACGCCGGGCGGGCCCCCTTCGGTATTCGAAACCGATTTCGGCCGGCTTGGCATCGCCATCTGCTACGACTCGGAATTCCCCCTGCTGGTGCGGGCGCAGGCGCTCGCCGGGGCGGACACGATCCTGATTCCAGCCTGCACCGACTCGCTGCACGGGTTCAACCGGGTGCGCCTCTCGGCGCGCGCCCGGGCGCTGGAAAACCAGTGCTTCACCGCCGTCGCGCCGACCACCGGGATGGCGTCCTGGTCCGCCGCCGTAGACGAAAACCGCGGCTATGCCTGCGTCTTCGGCCCGGTCGATCGCGGGTTTCCGGAAGACGGGCTGCTGGCCCGCGGGGCGCTGGATGCACCGGAGTTGCTGTTCGCAACACTCGATCCCGCCCGCCTCGCCGCCACGCGTGCCGACCCCGCCGTCCGCAACCGGACCGACTGGCCAGACGATCCGGCGCCGGCCCGAATCGTCCGCCTGACATGACGCTGGTTTACGTCGTCGCCGGTGAAGCGAGCGGCGACGTGCTGGGGGCACGGCTGATCGCGGCCATGCGCGCGCGGGCCGGTGGCATTGAGGTAGCTGGTATCGGCGGCGCGCGGATGGCCGAACAGGGCGTTGCCTCGCTGTTCCCGATGCAGGAACTGGCGCTCATGGGCCTCGCGGAAGTCCTGCCCAAGCTCTTGCGGCTGCGCCGGCGGCTGGATCAGACGGAAGCGGACATCGCCGCGAGGCGGCCGGACATCGTCGTCACCATCGACAGCCCGGGCTTCACGCTCCGCCTGCTGCGGCGAATTGCCCCGCTCGGACTCCGCCGCGTGCATTACGTCGCTCCCCAAGTCTGGGCCTGGCGGCAGGGGCGGGTGAAGCATTTTCCTGGCCTGTGGGACCGGCTGCTCTGTCTCCTGCCCTTCGAGCCGGATTTCTTCGCGCCGCATGGGCTCAACCCGGTCTTTGTCGGCCATCCGGTGCTGGAATCGGGCGCCGATGCCGGCGATGCGGCGCGCTTTCGTACCCGGTTCGGCCTTGCGGAGTCGGCGCGTCCGCTGATCCTGATGCCTGGAAGCCGCCGCACGGAAACGGCCCGGCTGGTGCCGGTGTTCGGCGAGACGATTCAACTCCTCGGCCCACAATTTCCCGATCTCGTGCCGGTACTGGCCGCGGCTCCGGCACTTGCCGGCGAGTTGAAGGCGCAGGCCGCCACCTGGCCGCGCCCACCGCTCATCGTCACCAATGTGGCCGAGCGGTATGACGCCTTCGCCGCCGCCGACGCCGCGCTGACGAAATCCGGCACCTCGACGCTGGAACTGGCCCTGGCCGGCGTGCCGATGGCGGTCACCTATCGGGTCAACCCGATCAGCGCGATGCTGGCCCGGCGGCTCATCAAGATACCGCACGTCGCCATGATCAACCTGCTCGCCGGTCGCGAACTGGTACCGGAACTTTTGCAGGACGCCTGCACGCCGGAGCGTCTCTCCGCCGAAATCGCCTCGCTGCTCGGCGACCCTGAGCGGGCTGCGGCGCAGCGGTCTGGCTTCAGCGCGGCCCTTGCCACGCTCGCCATCGCGGGAGCGTCGTCTCCGAGCGAAGCCGCGGCGGCTGCGGTGCTCGACCTGCTCTGAGCGGCGTTCCGGCCTGCACCCGCAAAAAGCCGCGCCGCCCGCCGATCGACGAAGGGCACGAGACGGTCTCCGGGCCCAACAACGCCAAAAGGCCCGAAGCCGGGCTCGGGCCCATTAGGAGGCGAAGCGGTTCAACGGCGCGGAACCAAAGCTCCGCGGTTGATTACTTGATCTTGGCTTCCTTGAATGTGACATGCTTGCGCGCGACCGGATCGTATTTCCGGAATTCGAGCTTGCCCGTCTGTGCCTTCGCGTTCTTCTTCGTCACGTAGAAGAAGCCGGTGTCGGCGGTGGAAACCAGTTTGATCTGAACAGTGTTCGTCTTGGCCATGCGTATTCTCCAATCTCGCCGATATGATCGACCTTGCCCGCCCGGTCAACCCCCGGCACGGGCATGCGGGAGCAGCGGGCGGATCAGAGCGGCGCGATACGCAGCTGGATGATCGATCAGCGCGGCCGCCGCCCGTTCGTAACCGTTGCCGCCGATCGCCGCAGGACAGGCCTCTCGCAGGGCCAGCACCTCGGCGAGCGGCATCGGCGCCCTGGCTGCGCGGGTTTCGGCCAGCGGCTTCGCCAGCAGATCGACCCCACGCCGCAACGCGTCGATCTGCTTCGCGAGTTGGTCGGTGCCAAGACTGGTGCAGACCTGCGGAAACACGCCAAGACTCTGCAACGGCCAACCACGTGGGGCGATCATCCGGCTCCAGGTCACGAACAGCTCACCCCCGCCCGGAAGTTCGGTGACGCTCTGCACCAACCCCTTGCCGAGCGTCGCGCTGCCGAGAACGACGCCGCGATCGTTGTCGGCGATGGCGGCGGAGAACACCTCGGCGGCACTCGCGGTGCCGCCATCGACCAGCACGACCACCGGCAGGCCGCGCGCGATATCGGCCCCCTCCGCATGCCACACCTTGTTGGCCACAGGATTGCGGCCAATCGTGTGGATGATCGTACCTTGCGACAGCAGCGTGTCGAGGCTGAGAACCGACTGCCGCAATACACCGCCGCGATTGCCGCGGAGATCGATCACGATTCCCTTCGGAGCGGGCTGTCCCTGCACCAGCTGCGCGAGAACCGCGGCGAACTGACGCGCGGTGCCATGGTCGAAGCCGACAACGCGAATATGGGCGATGCCGTCGTCGATCTGCCCGGTTACGCTCTGCGTTGGCACCAGGGCCCGGGCCAGAGTGATCGTCTGCGGCAGGCTGTGGCCGGGCCGGATGGTCAGATCGACCATACTGCCGATCGGGCCGGCAAGTTCCTGGTGCAACTGGGCGACAGGTTGCGCGGCTGCATCCCGCCCGTCGATCGCCAGAAGCTGCATGCCCGGTGCGATCCCGGCCCGGTCGGCAGGGCTCGACGGCGTAACCCCGGTGATCGTCACGATGCGGTCCTGCCGCGCCAGGATCATGCCGATCCCGCCACGCCCCAGCCGCAGCGCACGCTCCGCAGCGGCCTCGCGCGGCGCGACATAGCGCGAATAGGGGTCGAAATGATTGAACAACTCGTCGAAGAAGCTGCGGATCATGCCGCCTGTGCCGGCGCGCTCGATCGTGGATGACGCCGCGAAAGCGTGCGCGGCGACAGCGGCGCAGGCCGCGCCCCATTTCGCCGCATCGACTGCGGGCGGCGCCACGGTGGCGAAAATCACCCGGTTGGGTCCGAAGAGCAGCAACTTGCCCGATTGTTCCTGCACGGTGAGATCGGGGTCCAGCGCGGTAATGCCGGACAATCCCCATACCGCCATGCGCGGAATGCCAAGAGGCCGCAACGTGCGGGGCGCCATGAAGGCCAGCGCCGCGCCCCAGACGGCGGCGGCGTGGGCCGAGTCGAAGCCGCGCTGGCCCGCCTGGACGCCGCAGATCGGCAGCATCACGCACAGCACCGTGACGATCCGGCGGATCGGCCGCACGAGCGTCGGCCGGCGGGCACGACGCGCCCGGGAACGGCGAGCGAACGGGCGGGCCATCCGTCGTCTCATCGGCGGCCGCGCTTCTGCCTGGATGGCGCGCGGCCCGGCTTCCTGCCCCCCTTGCGCGCCGGCAGCCGGCGGCGTGGTTCCCTCCCCTCGCCCGGCGCGCTGCCGCCTTCGATCAGGGCGAACAGCAACCCCCCGGTCACCGGTTTCGCCTCGCGCAGCCGCACCAGCACCGGATCGGCCAGACGGAACACCACGCGCGAGCGGGTGCCGGACAGCGTGCTGTCGGCCTCGTCGAAATGCCAGAAATCGTCGGGCAGCAGCGCCATCGGCACGAAGCCGGACGCCCCGGTGGCATCGAGGGTGACGAACAGGCCGAACCGCGTCACGCCGCTGATCCGCGCGCCGAAATCCTCGCCGATCCGGTCGGCCAGAAAGGCGGCGAGATAGCGGTCGGCCGATTGCCGCTCGGCATCAGTGGCGCGGCGCTCGGTCGAGGTGATCGCCGCCGCGATGGTCTCGAAACCGTCGGCGTGTTCGGGGCGCAACCCGTCGGTGCCGAGCTTCAGCCCGGCGATCAGCGCGCGATGGACCAGAAGATCGGCATAGCGGCGGATCGGCGAGGTGAAATGCGCGTAGCTGTTCAGCGCGAGGCCGAAATGGCCGATATTCTCCGGCGCGTATTCCGCCTGGCTCTGGCTGCGCAGTACCGCCTCGTTCACCAGCGGCGCCGCATCGGTGCCGGAAACGAGCCGCAACACGTGGTCAAGGTCGCGCGGGCGGAGCTGGTCGCCGGGCTTGAGCGAAATCTCGAACGTCGCCAGAAGGTTGCGCAGCGAGTCGAGCTTTTCCGGCGAGGGCGGCGCATGCACGCGATACATGCAGGGCTGGCGCAGCCGTTCCAGTTCCTCCGCCGCCGCGACATTGGCGAGGATCATGAACTCCTCGATCAGCCGGTGGCTGTCGAGCCGCGGGCGCGGCGCCACATCCGTTACCCGCCCGGCCTCGTCGAGCGTGATCTTGCGCTCCGGCAGATCGAGATCGAGCGTGCCGCGGGCCTTCCGCGCGGCGAGCAGCGTGCGGTAGGTGGCATAAAGATGGCCGATCGTCCCATCCGGCAGATCCGCTTCCCAGCCGGACTCGAAGGCGCCCTGCACCTCCTCATAGGTGAGGCGGGCGAAGCTGCGCATCAGGCCGCGGCCGAATTTGTGGCTGAGCTTGCGGCCCTCGGAATCGACGATCATCTCGACGAACAGGCACCCCCTGTCCTCGCCGGGGCGCAGGCTGCACCAGCCGTTGGAGAGCGCCTCGGGCAGCATCGGCACCACGCGGTCGGGGAAATAGACCGAGTTGCCGCGCTTCAGCGCCTCGCGGTCGAGCGCCGATCCGGGCCGCACATAATGCGCGACATCGGCGATCGCGACGACGATGCGATGCCCCGGCCCGGCGGGTTCGGCGAAAACGGCGTCATCGAAGTCGCGCGCATCGGCGCCGTCGATCGTCACCAGCGGCACCTCGCGCAGATCGGTCCGCCGGCCGGGGCGAACGCCGCGGGCGCGTTTCGCCTCGTCGATCGCGGTTTCCGGGAAATCGGCGGGAATGCCCAGCGCCGCGATGGCGATCAGGCTGATCGAGCGCGCATCGCCCATCCGGCCGAGATGCTCGGCGATCCGCGCAGGCTTCGGCCCGTAGCCGAAAGCCGGCAGCGGCATGGCGCGAACCACGTCGCCGCTTTCAGCGCCTGCGGTCTCGCCCGGCGGCACCTTCCATTCGGCGCGACTCTTGCGGTCGACCGGTTCGATCCATCCCCCCTCCCCCTCGGCACGGAACACGCCGATGATGCTGGCCGGTTCCTCGTCCAGTCGCCGGATTGTGCGGCCCTCGTAACGGTCTTCGTCGATCCGCCGCAGCCGGGCCAGCACGCGGGCGCCCGGCGCGAGCGCGGCATGGCCGCGCTTCTCCGGCATCATGAAAATGATCGGCGGCTTGCCGGGCCGATCCCAGCCAACCGGCCGGGCCAACGGATCGCCGTCGCGATCAGTGCCGGTGATTTCGACGACGCAGCGTTCCGGCAGCGCCTCCGCCGCGCGCACCTGCCGCCCGCCGGCACGCACCAGCATGCCATCGCGTTCCAGCGCCCGCAGCATCGCCCGCAGCGCCGGCTTCTGGTCAGGGCCGAGGCCGAACGCACGAGCAATGTCGCCCTTGCGCAGCCGGGTTCCGGCTTCGGCGATGAACTCGCGCAGCACAGCCTCGGTCGGCAGTTCGGCGGATCGGCGGGTCGGCTTCCGGGTCATGCGCGACCGCAGCGGCGCATCATGACGATCCTCTCGCCCGAAACCCGGAATACCGCCTGGAATCGGTGCACGGCAGCGCCCCACACATCAGAAGTTTTGTCCAATGTTGACGGCATAAACCCTATGTGGCTTGCCGACAACGCTGATGCAGTGTTTCCCGCATGGTGGCGCGGCAAGTTTTCCAACTATGGCCGGAATGCCACAGACGCGCGGTCGAGCGTGGCGTTGAACAGCGCCCCGAACAGCACGGCATAGGCGCTCAGATAGAACCACATCATCAGGCCGATGATCGTCGCCAAAGGCCCGTAGGTGCGGCTATAGGCGGCGAACTGGCCGACATAGACCGCGAACCCATATGATACCGCAAGCCAGACCAGGATCGCGACCAGTGCGCCCGGCGCCACCGGATGCCCCGCATCGCGCCCGAAGGCCGGACCGAATCGGTAGAGCAGGCCGAGCGCCAGACCCATCGACCCGATCAGCAGGGCGAATCCGGGCAGCACCGTCAGCACCGCCGGCGCGTCGGCAAGGCCCAGGAAGGCCAGCACAAGCGGCATGCCGACCAGCACGGCGATGGCGATGACGGCGCCGAGCATGGCAATCAGCGTCATCGCCAGTGTCACTGCCTGAAAATGGAAGAAGCCGCGCGTTTCCTGCCGCTTGTGGATCACGTTCAGCGCGTAGATCAGCGACTTGGTGCCGGATGCCGAAGAATAGAGCGTGAAGCCCAGCGAGATGACGAGGCCGATGCCGAGCGTCGTCTTGCCGCCGGAGACCAGTTGCTGGATTCGCCCGCCGATCAGCGCGAAGGCCGCCGGCGGCATCAGGTGTTTCAGGTAGAGAAGCTGCGGTTCGACAGTTACCGGGTTGAATGCCAGGCCGTAGAGCGAAATCAGCGCCGTGATCGCCGGGAACAGCGCCAGGGTGGCGTAGAAGGCGCAACCAGCGGCAACGAGCGACATCTCCCCGCTCATCACTTCGGTTGCGGCCGCGCGCAGCGCCCTGAACCAGAGCCCGAGGCGCGTCCGCCAGCGCATCAGGCGCCGTCCAGGAACCGCCGGATCACCGCGATGGTGGGCGCGTCCATCAGCGCCGGCGCGTGGCCGCAGGCCGGCACGACATGTGTGGCGGCGCCGTCTTCCTCCATGCGCGCGAGCGTGGCTTCGGTCAGCAGGTCGCTTGTCGCTCCCCGGAGCGCAAGCACAGGAGCGCGGATCGCCTTCCAGATGGCGCCGAGATCGGCATCCATGGGCACCGAGGAGCGGATCGGCTCGGCGATCGCCGGATCGTAATGCAGCGCGAAGCCGCCGCCCTCGACCGGCCGGGCCGAATGCAGCGCGAGGGCGGCCCATTGCGGATCGGTCAGCGGGCCGAACGGCGCATGCACGGAGCGCAGAAGGGCTTCCAGCGCCGCAAGATCGGGAAAGGCGGCCGGCGCCTCGCCCATGTAATCGCGGATCCGACCCAGCGCCGCGGCGGGGATGTGCGGGCCGATATCGTTGAGCACGAGGCGGGTGATCGGCGTGTGCGCCGCCGCGGCCACCATCATGCCGCAGATCCCGCCCAGCGACGTGCCGACCCAGGCGACCGGCTTGTTGAGCCAGGCAAGCAGATGCGCGAGCGCAACGACATAGGACGGCGGCTGGTAAAGCGCCCCGTCGCGCAGCCATTCCGAGCGTCCGCGGCCCGGCAGGTCGGGGCAGATAACGTGGTAGCGATCGGCCAGGCTCTCCGCGAGGATGTCGAAATCACGGCCGTTGCGAGTCAGACCATGCACGCAAAGCACGGCCGACGCGGCCGGGTTGCCGAATTCCACGAAGGCGAGCCGGTGGAAATCATTGCCGAGCAGATAGGGGACGAAGCCCTGCCGCGCCATGATCCGGCCGTTCTTCAGATGATGCCGTCCCGGCGCAGCGTGGCGCGGGTCGATTCGTCGAGTCCCAGCATGTCGTTCAGCACCTCATCGGTATGCTCTCCCAACATGGGTGGCGCCAAGCGATAATCCACCGGCGTTTCCGACAGGCGGACCGGATTGGCGACAAGCTTCACCGGCACGCCGTCGTTTCTCGTCATTTCGATCAGGTTGCCACGCGCGATCACGTGCGGATCGGCAAACACCTGCTCCAGCGTGTTGATCGGGCCGCAACCAATCTTGAGCTCTTCCAGCCGCCCCAGCCACCAGGCCGAAGGATGCCGCGCCAGAACCGCGGCAAGGGTCTCGGTCACAAAGGCGCGATTGGCGACGCGGGCGGCATTCGTCGCGAAGCGCTCGTCAGCCAGCAGGTGCTCGAGCCCGAACGCATTGCAGAAGCGCGCGAAGGTCGGATCGTTGCCGATCGAGAGGACGATATGGCCGTCTTCGGTCGCGAACACCTGGTAGGGCACGATGTTTGGGTGCTCGTTGCCAAGGCGCGGGGGGTTCTTACCGGTGGCGAGATAATTCATCCCCTGGTTGGCGAGCCAGGCGACATGCGTGTCCAGCATGCCGATATCGATGTGCTGGCCCTGCCCGGTCATTTCGCGGTGGCGCAGCGTGGCGAGCACGCCGATCGCGCCGTAAAGCCCGGCGAACAGGTCGGCGACCGGCACGCCCACCTTCATCGGCTGGCCGTCCGGCACGCCGGTGAGCGACATGATGCCGCCCATCGCCTGGATCAGGCTGTCGTAGCCGGGGCGGGACGCGTAGGGGCCAGTCTGGCCGAATCCGGTGATCGAACAATAGATCAGCCCGGGATTGTCGGCTCTGAGATCCTCATAGCCGAGGCCATAGCGCGGCAGCGTGCCGACCTTGAAGTTCTCGACCAGGATATCGCTCTTCGCGATCAGCGCGCGCGCCAGTTTCTGGCCCTCGGGCTTCGCGATGTCGAGTGTCACGGAGCGCTTGTTGCGATTGGCGCCGGCAAAATAAGCGCTCTGCTCGGTGCCCGGCAGCGCGGGAGGCGCAAATCCGCGGGTATCGTCGCCGCTGCCCGGTTTCTCGATCTTGATCACCTCGGCGCCGAGATCGGCCAGCATCTGCACGCAGGTGGGACCGGCGAGCACCCGGGTCAGATCGAATACCTTCAGTCCGGCGAGCGGGCCCGAAGGTGACGCGGTTCCAGCGGATTGCTGTTCAGACATTCATGACCTCCCGTCAACGCGACCCGCAATAGCGAGCCTGTGAAGTCAGGTCAAAACGGGAGGTCCGAACCCGGCGACGGCGGATCAGTGGCGATGGGTGCCCCCGGCGGGCGGAACGCAACTGCGCAGCGCAAGGCGGACCAGCCGGTTGGCGACAGCCGGCAACCCGGCGCGCTCGGCATCCTGCGCCAGGGAAATCAGGCGGTCGACAAGAATGAGCGGACTGACGATCGGCTCGTGATGGTCGGCGGTTTTCGCCGGGGCGAACTGGGTCATCGCGGGTTTCCTTCTCAGGAGTGTCCTTCAGGATCAGCCGTTTTTGGCTGCGCCCGAACATGACCCGCTCCAGATTACAATCCAGTAAACAAATCCGGCCGAGAAAGGAAAATTATCTTTCGTTCTCGTCGCTATCGCGCTCGACCTCGATATCGGCATCGATCGAGTCGTCATCCTCGAGATCGTCGGCGTCCGTCAGGATATCGTCGTCGCCGGTATCCTCAACGTCATCCGTATCGACGTCGTCCTCGGTGGTCTGCACCTTGGCCGGCTTCTTGGCGTCATCGGGCATCGGCACGCTGCGCTTGAGCTTCGGCTGCTCGGCCGGCTGCTCGGTGCCGCATTTCGGGCAGACGGGCGGAACCTTGCCGAGGTCGAAAAAGCGCGCGCCGCAAGACACACAGGTATGTTTGTCGCCAAGTTCAGGCTTCGCCATGAGAGCCTCGCATTCCAGGGTGAGCGGTGGAGTCCGTCAGGGCGGGCGCCATGCCACCCATCGCCCTGCTTGTCAAACCCTGACGGCCGCCGACAATCATGGCTGGCAAAATCGTCCACTCGTGGTAAGCGCCGCGCCATGGAACACGCCGCAACGCTGCCCCAGACCTCACGCCGCCCTGCCGCGCCGCTCACCGGTACGATCACCGTTCCGGGTGACAAGTCGATTTCGCATCGCGCGCTGATGTTCGCCGGCCTCGCGGTCGGCGAAACCCGGATTTCCGGCCTGCTGGAAGGCGAGGACGTGCTGCGCACCGCCGCCGCCATGCGGGCGCTGGGTGCGACGGTGGAGCGCACCGGCCCGGGCGCGTGGCGCGCCTCTGGCCCTGGCATCGGCGGACTGCAAAGCCCGGATGACGTGCTCGACATGGGCAACTCCGGCACCGCCGCGCGGCTGCTCTGCGGCATTCTCGCGAGCCATGACATTTTCGCGGTGATGACCGGTGATGCCTCGCTGCGCCGCCGGCCGATGCGCCGGGTGATCGATCCGCTGGGCGCGACCGGCGCCGTCTTCGCCGCGCGCGAGGGCGGGCGCCTGCCGCTTTCGGTGCGCGGCGCCGCCGAGGCAATGCCGCTCTCCTACCGGCTGCCGGTCGCCTCCGCGCAGGTGAAATCGGCCCTGCTGCTCGCCGGGCTGAACGCGCGCGGCATGACCGAGATCGAGGAGCCGGAGCCGACCCGCGACCATTCCGAAAACATGCTCCGCCACTTCGGCGCCGAGATAGAGGTAGCGGCGCATGGCACGGGCAAGCTGATCCGCCTGCGGGGACAGCCGGAACTTCGCGGCGCGGATGTTGTTGTGCCCGGCGATCCGTCTTCAGCCGCCTTCCCGATCGTCGCCGCGCTGATCGTGCCGGGCTCGCGCGTCACGATCGGGGGTGTCGGGCTGAACCCGCTGCGGACCGGACTGTTCCTCACCCTGCGCGAAATGGGGGCGGCGATCGAGATCGTGAACGCCCGTGAGGCCGGCGGCGAGGCCGTGGGCGACCTCATCGTCACCGGCTCGGACCTGCGCGCCGTCGATGTGCCGGCGGAGCGCGCCCCCTCGATGATCGATGAATACCCAATCCTCGCCGTCGCCTGCGCGATGGCGCGCGGCACCTCGCGGCTGCGCGGCCTCGCGGAACTGCGGGTGAAGGAGAGCGATCGCCTGGCCGCGACACTCGCCATGATCACCGCCAATGGTGTGAAGGCGCATGTGGAGGATGACGACCTCATCATCGCGGGCGGCGGTGCGCGCGGCGGCGCCACGGTGGCGACGCATATGGACCATCGCCTGGCGATGAGCGCGCTGGTTCTGGGCCTCGCCACCGAGACACCTGTCGCCATCGACGATGCCAGCTTCATCGATACGAGCTTCCCCGGCTTCCTGCCGTTGATGCGCGGAATCGGCGCGACGATCGAGGCGACGGCGTGACGCGGCCGATCGTCATCGCGATCGACGGGCCGGCCGCTTCCGGCAAGGGCACGTTGGCGCGCCGCCTCGCCGCCGCATTCAACCTGCCCTATCTCGATACCGGCCTGCTCTACCGCGCGGTGGCGCGGCGCGTGCTCGACCGCGACGGCGATCCGGCCGATCCGGCGGCCAGCGAGGAACAGGCCCGCTCGCTCAGCCGGCTCGATCTCGAACGCGGCGACCTGCGCACCCAGGAGATCGACCGCGCGGCCAGCGTCGTCGCCTCGATCAAGCCGGTCCGCGCCGCGCTGCTCGACTTCCAGCGCCGCTTCGCCGAGGCATCCGGCGCGGTGCTCGACGGGCGGGATATCGGCACGATCGTGTTTCCGCATGCCGATGTGAAGCTCTTCGTCACCGCCTCGCTCGATGTGCGGGCGAAGCGTCGGCATCTCGAACGACTGGCCCACGGGATCGATCCGGGGTACGACTCGGTGCGCGATGAACTTGCAGCCCGCGACGAGGCAGATCGCACCCGCGCCGCCGCCCCGCTGGTACAGGCGAGGGACGCCCTGCTGCTCGATACCAGCGACATGGATGCCAATCATGCCTTTGCCGCGGCGGCCGATCTGGTGAACAAGGTACTCGCACGGGGATGACCCCGCCCGGACCAGAGGAGACAGCGTGACCGATCTGTTCGAACAGGGCGCCAGCCAGGCGAGCTATTCCGCCAAGGACATCGAGGTTCTCGAAGGGCTGGAACCGGTTCGCCGGCGCCCCGGCATGTATATCGGCGGCACCGACGATGCGGCGATGCACCACCTCGC
>JAJZFF010000417.1 GCA_021805485.1 Pseudomonadota bacterium | reverse complement strand
GCAAGGCCGCGCGCCACCAGCATGCTGTGAAAATACTGGCAGGGCTGTGCGAGGTGATCCTCGCTGTTGTAGAAATCGGCGCGCGGATACCGGCTGTGATTGGCGAGTTCGAGAAACCGCCCGCCATGCTGCCGATAGACCCCGCCGATCGCGCTTATATCCGCCTGCGGCAGCCTGACATCGCGGAAATCGGTCGGCAGCCCGCCGATCACGATCACCCCCCGCGCCGCCGCGGCGGCGACGAACCGGCCGATCAGCACCGTGCCATACCCGTCCCGGATCGCCCGCGCCGACGGCTCGACCCGATGCAGCCCGGCGAGGAAGGCGCGGTCGGCGGTCGCAAGGCTGGTGCCGATCTCGTCGCCCTCCGCATCCTCCTCGCGGGCGAGGCGGGCGCGCAGATGGCCGAGCCCCGCCGCCCGCGCCGCCATCTCCGCCAGCGCCTCCAGCCCGTCCGGCATGGTGTTGTCGAAGGCGGCGCCAAGTATCCGCCCCGGCGGCATTTGCCACAGCAGCGCCCGGTCGTGGCGGAAGAGCATGGCGCCATCGACATCCATCCGGTTCGCCGCGCGGCTGATGTCGTATTGCTGCACCTCCATCGGCAGATAGACGATGTCGCCGCGATGCAGCAGCTTCAGCCAGCGGAGGAACAGATCATCGAGCCCGATGCCGACGGCGATGCCGCCATTCTCGCAAGGCAGCGCCAGCATCGCGCCGATCACCCGGCAGGAATGCGAATAGGGCCCGTTCGACCCGGCGAGGATCACCAGCTTCGGCGAAGGCAGCGCCGCGCCGCGGGCGAGCTTCTCGCGCATCTCCAGCCGCAGCAGGCCGAGCGAGAGCGGGCGGTCGAGCACGAAGGCAAAGGCGGCGAAATACAGCGCGAGCGAGGCGATGGCGCAGAGAACAAGCCGGCGCATCAGAACTGGAAATAGATGAAAGGCCGCGCATAGGGCGCGAAAATCAGCGCCTGCGCGGTGAAGGCGAACCCGGCGATCAGCGCAAGGCCGCGCCCGCGCCCCCCGAGCGTATGGATGTCGCGCGCCCCCAGCATGATCCCCCAGGCCAGCGCGATCAGCGCGCTCCCCTGCACCACGCTCATCGTCCGCGCCGCGCCGAGCCAGGGCAGCACCGCGACCGGCCTGGCAATCGCGCCGAGCGCGGGGATCGCGGCGATGATCTGGTTTGGCAGCAGCATTCCGCCAGCGCCGACAAGCCCGCGCAGCACGATCCGGCAGGCGGAGAGGCTTTCGGCGCGGAACGGCACCCAGGCCAGCAGCACGGCAAGCAGCGTCAGCCCCTGCGCCACCAACCGCGGCAGGCGCGTTCCAAACCGCCGCCACTGGTGATGGATCACGAGATACAGCCCATGCAGCCCGCCCCACAGCATGAACGACCACGCCGCGCCATGCCACAGCCCGCCGAGCAGCATGGTGATCATCAGGTTGAGATTGCGGCGCGCCTCGCCGCGCCGGTTGCCGCCGAGCGGAATGTAGAGATAGTCGCGCAGGAAGAACGAGAGCGTGATGTTCCACCGCCGCCAGAAGTCCGAGATGTCGCCTGCCTGATAGGGGCTGCGGAAATTCAGCGGAAAGCCGATGCCGATCATCCGCGCCAGCCCGATCGCCATGTCCGAATAGCCCGAGAAGTCGAAATAGATCTGCGCGCCATAGGCGAGCAGCGCCACCCACGCCTCGATCAGCGACAGCGAATGCCCTGCGGCGGCGGCGGCGAAGCCCGGATCGGCGAAACGGGCGAGACTGTCCGCCAGCACCAGCTTCTTGCCGAGGCCGAGGAGAAAGATCTCGATGCCGCAAGCGAGATCCTCCTGCCGCACCCTGCCGCGATGGCGGGCGAATTGCGGGATGATCTCCCCTGGCCGGACGATCGGCCCGGCGATCAGATGCGCGAAGAAGGCAACGAAACAGGCATAGTCGAGAAAGCCGCACTCCGGCACCTCGCCGCGCGCGGTATCGACCAGATACATCACCTGCTGGAAGGTGAAGAAGCTGATGCCGAGCGGCAGCAGGATGCAAAGCGCCGGCGCGGGCAGGCCGAGCAGCGCCGCCCCGCTCGCCGCCAGCAGCCCGGCATACTTGAACCAGCCCAGCAGCAGCAGGTTCGCCGCCAACCCGCCGACGAGCCAGCCTCGCTTCCGGCGCGAGCGCCGCATCGCACCCGCCAGCAGATAATTGCCGAGGATCGATCCGGCCAGCAGCGGCAGCAGCACCGGCTTCCACCACCCATAGAACACGAGGCTCGCCAGCAGCAGCACGCCGAGCGCCGCCCGCGCCCCGGCAATCCGCCCGGCCAGGGCGAAGCCGGCGAGAAAGACCGGCAGAAACCCGAAGACGAAAAGAGCCGAGTTGAAAAGCACGATCAAAATACCCGCTTAGGTTGAAATCACCTTGCCACGCGGCGCGGGCGATTTCCACCCCGAATTGGCCCCGGCGGCACCGGATGCTATAGGCCGCGCGAGACCGGCCCCTTCGGGCCGTCCCCACGCCGCGCCGGAACCCGCATCGACATGACCGACGACCTGCCGCCCCACCCCGCTTTGCTGCCCGCGGGCTTCACCGACCTGCTGCCGCCGGACGCCGAGGCCGAGGCAAGGCTGACCGAAACGCTGACGGCGAGCTTCGGCGCGCATGGCTATCAGCGGGTCAAGCCGCCGCTGGTCGAGTTCGAGACCACGCTGCTCGCCGGCAGCGGCGCCGCCGTGGCCGAGCAGACCTTCCGGCTGATGGACCCCGAATCGCAGCGCATGATGGGCGTGCGCGCCGACACCACGCCGCAGATCGCCCGCATCGCCACCACGCGGCTCGCCGCCGCCGCCAGGCCGCTGCGTCTCGCCTATGCCGGGCAATGCCTGCTGGTGCGCGGCTCGCAGCTCGCCCCCGAGCGCCAGGTCGCACAGGCCGGCATCGAGCTGATCGGGCCGGACGTGCCGGAGGCCGACGCCGAGATCATCGTCACGGCCGCCGCCGCCCTCGCCGCCACCGGCATCGGCGAGGTCAGCGT
>JAJZFF010000410.1 GCA_021805485.1 Pseudomonadota bacterium | reverse complement strand
CCGTAGAACGCCGCCCCCGGATTGGTGATCTCGATGAAACTCGCGATCCCGATGCCCCGCCACACCCCGCGCGCCCGCAGCCCTTCCTGCTCCGCCCGCAGCGCGTCGTAGTCCATCAGCCGGACCAGCTCGTCGAGACAGGCATGGTGCGACAGCGCCTCGAACTTCATCCCCGCCGGCGAGCTGCGCGGATAGGCATCGTCGGCGATCAGGTTGCGCCGCCGCATCTCGACCGGGTCGATCCCCCGCCGCCGCGCCGCCTCGTCCACCAGCGCCTCGGTCACCGCGGTCGCGATCGGATGCCCCACCGCGCGATATTGCGACATCATCGCCTTGGTCTGGAACACCACCCGCGTCCGCGCCGCGTAATGCGCGAAATCATACGGCCCGCCGACCAGATTTATCACCTGGTTCGCCTCCACCGCCGAGGTGCGCGGATAGGCCGAATACGGCCCGACCCCGGTCAGGTCGTCCACCGCGAACCCCTCGATCCGCCCGTCCGCCGCGACGCCGATCCGCGCCGACACCACGTGCCCGCGCGCATGGATGTCGCCGGTGAAACTCTCCAGCCGGTCGGCCACGAACCGCACCGGCCGGCGCAGGATGCGGCTCGCCGCCACCGCCGCCATCTCGTCGGGATAGACATGGATCTTGATCCCGAACGAGCCGCCCACATCCGGCCCGATCACCCGAACTTGCCGCTCGGCAAGCCCGAAAAGCGTGGCCAGCACGGTCTGGAACATGTGCGGCACCTGGGTGCCGAGTTGCACGGTCAGCCGCTGCTCGCCCTCGTTCCAGTCCGCCACCAGCGCGCGCGGCTCCAGCGTCACCCCGGTATGCCGGGCGAAGTCGAACTCCAGCGCCACGCACTCCGCCGCCGCGTCGATCGCCGCCGCCCCGCCGCCCGCCTCGATCGTCCGCGCGAAGGCGAGATTGTCCCCGAGTTCGGGATGGATCGCCTCCGCCCCCGGCGCGAGGGCCGCCAGCGGATCGACCACGGGCGCGAGCGGCGCGTACTCCACGAGAATCCGCTCGGCGGCATCCTCCGCCTCGGCCCGGCTCGCCGCCACCACCATCGCCACCGGCTCGCCCTGGAACCGCACCCGCCCACGCGCCAGCGGATATTGCGGCGCCGATTTCAACCCTTTCAGATGGCTCAGCACGCCCACCCAGGGCGCGCACCGCCCCTCCAGCGCCGCCGCGTCGAACACGCCGACGACACCCCTCATCTCCCGCGCCGGCGCGAGGTCGATCGCCCCGATCCGCGCATGCGCGTAGGGCGACCGCAGGAACGCCGCATGCACCATGCGCGGCAGCGCGATGTCGCTCGCGAACAGCCCGCGCCCCTGGGTCAGCCGCCGCGCGTCCGGCCGCGCCATCGCCCGCCCGATCGGCCGGTCGGCGCCGTTCATGCCGCCCTCCGCGCCCGCGCCGTCGCCTCGACCGCGTCGATGATCGCCTCATACCCGGTGCAGCGGCAGTAATTGCCCGAAAGATGTTCGCGGATCGCCGCCCGGTCGGTCGCATCGGGCGCATGGGCGAGGAAATCCGCCGCCGCCAGCACCATCCCCGGCGTGCAATAGCCGCATTGCAGCGCGTTGCGCCGCCAGAACGCCTCCAGCAGATCCGCCAGCTCGCCCGACTCCGACACCCCCTCGATGGTCTCGACCACGCACCCCTCCGCCTGCACCGCGAGAACGAGGCAGCCGCGCACGATCGCCCCGTCCAGCCGCACCGTGCAGGCGCCGCACACCCCATGCTCGCAGCCGAGATGCGTGCCGGTCAGGCCGAGCCGCTCGCGCAGGAAATCGGCGAGATGCAGCCGCGCCGGCACCTCGGCCTCGACGCGCTCGCCATTCACGATCAGGGAAATCGCCGTCATGGAGCCAGACATTCCTTCATCACCCGCCGCAGCAGCACCCGCGCCAGGTGCAGCCGCACCGGCGCCGAAATCTCCGAATCCGCATGCGGCGGCAAATCCCCGGCGAGCGCCGCGCACGCCGCCTCGATCCCCGCCGCCCCGTCTGCAAGCGCCCCGTCCGCCAGCGCCCGCTCCGCCGCCGGCGCGCGCAGCGCCGCATGACCGACCGCGAAGAACCCGAGCCGCACCGCATCCCCCTCCATTGCGGCGGCGAGCCCGACCAGCGCGTAATCCCCGTGCCGCCGCGCCAGCTCGGCGAAGCCGCACCGCCGCCCCGGCACCAGCGGAATCTCCACCGCGGTCAGAATCTCCCCCGGCTCCAGCGCCGTCCCGAACAATCCGGTGAAAAAATCCGCCGCCGCGATCCGCCGCGCGCCCGCCTGCCCCTCGGCGATGATCGTCGCATCGAGCGCCAGCATGCAGGCCGGCAGTTCCGCCGCCGGATCGGCATTGGCGAGGCTGCCGCCGATCGTCCCGCGCGTGCGGATCGCCGGATGCGCGACATGGGCGAGTGCGGTGGCGATCAGCGGCGCATGGGCGGCGATCTCGGGTGCTTCCAGCAGCATCGCATGGGTGCATCCGGCGCCGATCCGCAGATGCGTCGCCGTCACCCCGATCCGCCGCAATTCCGCGATCCGGCCGATATCGACCAGCAGGCCCGGCGCCGACAGCCGGAAATTGAGCGCCGGCAGCAGGCTCTGCCCGCCGGCCAGCAGCACCGCCCCCTCATGGGCGGCGAGCAGGCCGATCGCCTCGGCGACCGACCCGGCGCGGACGTAATCGAATGGAGCAGGTTTCATGACATTCCTCGCCCGAAACCTGTCCGATCGCGACGCTCAGCGCAAGGGCTGGCGACCGCGATCCTTCAGCATCCACAGCGCCACGACCGACATCGCGCACCCGACCAGCAGATAGGCGCCGGCCGCGAGCTTGAACCCGGTCAGCCCGATCAGCGCGGTGGCGATCAGCGGCGCGGTGCCGCCGCCGATCCCGAGCCCGACATTGAACGCCAGCGAATAGCCCGACAGCCGGTATTCCGAGCGGAACTGCTCGGAGAGCATCGCCGGGGCGACGCCCATGATCGAGCCGAGCATCAGGCCCG
>JAJZFF010000377.1 GCA_021805485.1 Pseudomonadota bacterium | reverse complement strand
CACTCGACGCCGCTGGCCACCCGGCGCTGCTGCTCGCGGACACCATCTCCTCCTTCGGCTCGCTCGAATTCCGCATGGCGGACTGGGGGATCGACGCCGTGGTGGGCGGCAGCCAGAAGGGGCTGATGCTGCCCGCCGGCCTCGCCTTCACCGCGGTGAGCGAGAAGGCGCTCGCCGCCCATGCCGGGGCGCGGCTGACGCGGTTCTATTTCGACTGGACGAGGATGATGGCGCGCCGGCACCGCAGCTTCATCGGCACCGTGCCGATCGCGCCATTCTACGGCCTGCTGGAATCCGTGCGGCTGATCGAGGCGGAGGGGATCGAGGCGGTGTGGCGCCGGCATCGCCGCCTCGCGGAAGCGACGCGGCGGGCGGTTTCGGTCTGGAGCGGCAACCAGGGTGTCGCCTTCTATTGCGCCGATCCGGCCCGGCGGTCGGATTCGGTGACGGCGATCCGCATGCCCGAGGGGCATGACGGCGAGGCGGTGCGACGGATCGCCTATGACCGGTTCAACGTCTCGCTCGGCGCCGGGCTCGAACCGCTCGGGGGCAAGGTGTTCCGCATCGGCCATATGGGCGATCTCAACGAGGCGATGCTGCTGGGTACGCTCGGCGTCGTCGAGATGGCGTTGCGCCTCGCCCGCGTGCCGCACGCCCGCGGCGGCGTGGACGCGGCGATCGAGTATCTCGGCGCCGGCTGAATACCGCCCCTCCGGCTTCGATCACGAAACCGTTTACAGGCAGGACGTTTTGTGGGAGACCCGGTTCGACGATAATTCGTAATGAATTTCTTTTCTTAAAGGCAAGGAATTTAATGTCATAACTATTTGTTGGTTTTGATTTCAAACCGCTGCGCCGGGCGTGACGTGTCGTCGATATCGTGACGCCCGGTTGAGGCCACTTTTCGATCAACCACGCTTTTCAAGAAGAAGAATTTTTCTGTGAGAATCATTCGAAAAATCGCTCTAACGATGATCCCCCTGCTCGCGCTGGCCGGGTGCGGCCGGACCGGACCCAGCCCGAAAGAGGCGAAACAGGCGATCAGGAATCAGATCAACGCCGCGTTGCTCAAGGAAATGGCGGCTGCCGGCAGCAACGCCATGGCCCGGGCCATGGCCACCGACGTCGCCCATTCGGCGATCGCCGGAATCGACAAGATCAAGTTCGAGGCGGTATCGTGCAAGTCCGCGGAACAGGGCATCTTCAGGTGCCAGATCAAGCTGGCGGCACCGGACGGCAGCACCGCCACCAAGCCCTTCGATTTCAGGAAGCAGGGCGGCCACTGGGAATATGTCGTCCATCCGGCCGGCTAATTCCCCTCCAGTCCCACGGAGCAATCACATGACCAACAGCCATCTCGGTCTGGCCGTTCTCGCGGCCACCGTTCTCGCGGCCGGCTGTACGCCGGCCTCGGCCGCCACGCCCGCGGCAAAGCCGGCCATCGACATCATGGGGATCAAGTTCGGCATGACACCGGCCGATGTGCGGCAGCTGGTCAGCGCCCACAAGGACATGTTCCCCAACGCCGCCATCCAGCAGGGCCAGTACCGCATGCCGGGCGGCAAGACCTTCGTCGCCGACATGACGGTCACCAGCCATTCCGATCCGCGGAATTTCGCGGACGACATCTCGCAGACGATCTTCATCCAGTACACCTCGTCGGCAAGCGGCAACGAGGTTGTCGCCGTCAACCGCGAGGCGACGTTCCCCTCGGATGCGAAGGATCTCGGCAAGGCGCCGGGCGTGCATGCGCTGTTCGGGGCCATGCTGTCACAATACGGCACGCCGGACGGTTCCACGATCGGCGCCATGGACTGGACGGGGGCGAACCCGGCCCACAAGCTGCCCGATAATATCTACACGCTGCAGAGCGGCTGCATCGCCGGCGCTTTCAACGCGGTGCCGTCCCGGCTCTATAACGGGTCGAAGGACTGCCCGCAGGTGCTGCAGATCACCATGTCGGCCAACAACAGCTTCGGCGGGCATGTCCAGTTCCTGTCGGAACTGATGCTCGATGCCGGCAGCATCTACAGCGATATCCAGCGCGAGCGCGCGGCCGCGGCAAGCCAGCAGGCGAAGACCGTCTCCCACGCCAACCAGCAACCGGCGGCGAAGCCCTCGCTCTGAATTCAGGCTCGCCACCATTCCAGATCGGAGTTCCAACATGTCAGACCAGAATGCCATCGCCAGCGATCTTGCCGCCAGCAACGATCGCAATTTCGTCGTGATCTTCACCCTGGCCAGCCTTTTCTTCGGCGTATTCTCGCCGCTCGTCGGCTATTTCGTCGCGCAGGATGGTTCGACGACCAAAAAGCAGATCGTCGAACTGCTCAATTTCCAGATCACCGTGCTCGGCATGATGCTGATCGCCTATCTCATGACCGCGACGCTGATTCTCTCTGTCGTGGGGATTCCGCTGGCGATCATCGTCGGCCTCGCCGACGTGATCATGCTGATCATCGGCGCGGTCCGGGCCTCGCGCGGCGAGACCGTGCGCTACCGCTTCACGCTGCGCCTGCTGTCGTGACGCCGGGCGGCGCCTCGCCGGCGCCTCTCACCGCTGCGATCTGCGCGCCGAACTCCTCGGCACTGCCATCGGCGACCAGGACCAGCTTGTCGCGCGCCTGACCGCCCGCGCGCAATGCGAGGCGCGCGACGCCGACGCCCAGCCACGCCGCCAGCGCCTGCAGCACGGCGCCGTTGGCTCGGCCGTCCTCCGGCGGCGCGACGACAGCCAGCCGGAGACGCGCCGGCGGCCAGCCCGGTGCCGCCGCGGCCGGGACGACCGGACCCAGCCGCGCCCGGCGCGCGCCCGGCTGAACCTTCAGGGCAACGAGCAGCCCCGCCTCGCTCTCCAGCCAGAACGGCAAATGCACCGCCGGCGTCATCGCCCGAGCCGCCCTTGCGCGGCACGATGAGGGATCGCGTGCCCGAATGGGCGCCTTCGGTCGGTCGGATTGCCGGTTGTCTCGATCATGGGTCGGCGCGATCGTGCATTTCCTTTTGCGGCGCCGCAAGAGCTGCGCCGAATCGGAACATCGCAGCATGCTTGGAAACGCTTTGAAATCTCCGCCTCCTTCCGAAAACCGATGCTATTTGCTGGATCAATTCAAACAGTTATCCGATTTGCCGTAACGGGGCATCCGGATACCACCAATTCATCAAACATCCATCGTACCTGAAGCCGTTGTCGGACGAGATAGCGGCCGATCCGCAGGAAAATGGACGGCGACACAGCGGCCTGAGGATTCTTGTGGGAGGAACCATGGTCACCATCGTCACCAAAACCCAGGGCCCGCGTCCTGAAGATGTTCGGATGCGGGAGATTCTACGGCGCAACCAGGGGACGATCACGCGCATTGCCGATCACATCACCGCGGGCGGCTATTCGGCGAGCAAGGCGCCGAAGCCGGCCCCCGAGGCGAGCGGCCTGATCATCAGCACGGGCGGCGCCTCGCGCCCGGAGACGACGGCGGCCGCCCCGGCCGTGCGGATCAGCGTGAATGGGCGTGTCTGCATCGTCGATGGGAACACGGGCTACCAGCTGCATCACGTGGGAACTCTCAACCGGCGCGGCGGTGAGGAGATTTTCGTGCTGGCCACCGATGCCAACGGATTCATCGCGCCCGTGGCGCCCGAGATCGCGGCGCCGCTCGACACGCTGGATGGAGCGCGGCTTTCCCCGTCCTATGGCGAGGACGAACTGGCCGCCGAAATCGGCGTTCGGCTGGGCATTGGCTGACGCGATCTCCGCGCCGCGTCGCGCGGCAAGCCCCCCGGCCGGCCCGAAAGGCGGCGATGCGGCAGCGCGCGGGCCGCGCACGGAGGATTTCAGCACCCCGCCTCGTGCCTATGACGAGCACGCCACGATGAAGGCGTGGGAGTGCCTGCTCTCCGGCGAGGCGGAAGACGGGCAGCGGCGCTTTCCGGTGCGGCCACTGATCGGGGATTCATGGTCGCGGTGCGCCTCCTGCGGCATCGACGCCCGACAGCGGGAAGCGCCCCTGAACCAAGGCATCGAGGCGCTGATCGAACAGAACCGGGACCTCCTCGCGGCGGCCCGGCGCAGCTTCGGCACGATCGGCCGGCTGCTCGACGGCACCGGCGCGATGCTCGTCCTTGCCGACCGCAACGGCGTGCTGATCGATGCGATCGGCGACCGGCGGACGCTGCATGACGGCATGGACATCAATCTATCGATCGGCGGCAAATGGACGGAGGATGTCGTCGGCACCAACGGAATCGGCACCGCCCTGTGGGCGGGCGCGCCGGTCTTCGTGCATGCGGCCGAACATTTCTGCGCCGGCATCAAGAGCTGGACCTGCGCCGGTGCGCCGATCCGCGAGCCGTTCGACAACAGCATCATCGGCGTTGTCGACCTGTCGGGCCATCCGGACATCTTCCGGCCGCACAATATCGGCCTCGTCGCCGCGGCGGCGCAGGAGATCGAGAAGGCGCTCGCCGAGCAGCGCAACGAGGATCGCGCGCGGCTGCTGGAGGCATTCATATCGTCCGCGCCCGAATACCGGCGCAGCGACGGGTTGCTGATCGTCGATCATCGGGGGCGGCCGATCTATTGCCACAACGTCGCCGAAAGCACGCTGCGCGCGTTCCGCGCCCACCCGTCGACACCGGCGGCGGAGCGGCGCCTGGCCCGTTTCCTTGAAAGCGGCAACGGCGCCGAACTCGACAACGACGCGATGCTCGCGCTGCAGAACTGCCATTTCAGCCCGCTGCAGGCCGATAACGGCATACGCGGCGCGGCCCTGGTGTTTCCGACGCGCGAGGCCCGGCCATCCCCCGCGGCGCGGCGAACCGACGCGGATGGCAGCGAGAACCGGGCCAGCTGCATCATTGGCGACAGCGCGGCGCTGCGGCATGCGATCGAGATCGCCAGCCGGGTGGCGGCGACGGCGGACGTCACCTCCGTGCTGATCGAGGGAGAAACCGGAGTCGGCAAGGAACTCTTCGCCCGGCTGATTCACGGCGGCAGCCGCCATCGTTCCGACAGCCCGTTCGTGACACTGAACTGCGGCGCCATCACGCGCGAGCTCTTCGGCAGCGAGCTCTTCGGCCACGTGCCAGGCGCCTTTACCGGCGCGAGCCGGGACGGCAAGCCGGGCGTGTTCGAGCTTGCGAATGGCGGGGCGCTCTGCCTCGACGAGATCGGCGAAATGCCGCCCGAGATCCAGCCCTTCCTGCTCAGGGTGCTGGAGGAACGCGTCGTCCGCCGCCTGGGCGACAGCCGGGCCAGGCCGGTGGATGTACGGCTCATCGCCTCGACCAACCGCGATTTGCGCCAGGAGGTCGAACAGGGACGCTTCCGGCGCGACCTGTTCTACCGCATCAGCGCCGTTGCCATTCACGTGCCGCCGCTGCGCGAACGCGGCGATGATGTGCTGCTGCTCATCGAGCATTTCAATTCCCGCTTCGCGGCACGCCTCGGCACGGCACCGCTGGCGTTCGCCGAGGAGGCGCTCGATATCCTGCGCGCCTATCGCTGGCCGGGGAATGTACGCGAATTGCGGAATCTCGTTGAAAAACTTCACATTCTCCGGCGCGGCGCGCGCGTGGGTCCGGAGGACCTGCCAGCGGAATTTCACGCAATGCCGGAGGAACCCGCCCTTTTGCCCGCGACAGCGCCGCGGCCGCACAGCATCGAGGAAGCCGAGTGCCAGGCGATCCGCGAGGTGCTGCTCGCGGAAAAGGGGAACCTGAGCCGCGCCGCGCAGAAGCTCGGCATCTCGCGGCCGACGCTATACCGGAAACTCGACCAGTTCGGGATCCGGCGCGGCTTCGTCTGACCGGCAGGGGCGGCCGGAGATCAGCCGCCCCTGCGGCAGGAATTCAGGCGCGGCCGAGACGCTCGGCGCCGCCGCCGCGGGCCGGACTCGCGGTGGGGTCTACCTCATCCTCGCCGAGATCGCCGACCAGCGTTTCAGTGGTCAGGATAAGCTTGGCGACCGAGGCCGCGTTGCGCAGCGCCGTGCACGTGACACGGACGGGATCGATGATGCCCGCATCATACATGTTCTGGAAGGTGCCGATGGCGGCGTTGTAGCCGAAGCCGCCATTCACCGCCGAAACCTGGGCGACCACGTGGTCGGGATCGCCGCCGGCATTGGTCACGATGCGCCAGAGCGGCCGGGTGAGGATGGAGCGGACGAGCTTCACCCCTTCCGCGACATCGCCGCTGGCGCCGGCCAGAACCTCGTCGAGCACCGGGCCGATCTGCGCCAGCGCGGTGCCGCCGCCTGCAACCACGCCCTCCTCGCTCGCGGCCCGCACGGCGGCGAGCGAATCCTCGATCAGCTGGATCGTGCGCTTCTGCTCGACCGGCGTTACCCCGCCCGCATAGAGGATGGCGGTGCCGCCTGATAGTTTCGCGAGACGCTCGCGCAGCTTGTCCTGCTCGATATTTGGCGGGGCGGCATCGTGCATGCGCTGCACCTGCGCCCGGCGCGCGGCGATCGCGGCCGGGTCGCCGGCGCCGCCGATGATCGCGGTGTGGGTCGCACTGGTGCGCACCCGCTCGGCGGCGCCGAGATCGGCGGTGGTGACGTCCTCGATCCGGCCGCCAAGATCGCGGGCGATGACGCGGCCGCCGGTGATGATGGCGATATCCTCCATCATCGCCTTCCGCCAGTTGCCGTATTCGGGCGGGTGGACGACGAGGTAGCGGCCCGGCCCGTCCCGGCCAAGCAGGCTGACGACGACCTCGGGCGCCACCTCCTCGGCGATTACCAGCAACGGCCGGCCGGCTTCGGCGGCGAGCGCGCGCGCCGCATCGAGTGCGTGGGGATCGCGGATCTTGAGATCCGTCATCAGGATCAGCGGCCGTTCAAGCACGGCCTCCATCTTCTCCTGATCGGTCACCATGTGATGGGAGATATAACCCCGATCGAAGGACATGCCTTCGACGACGTCCAGCGTGGTTTCGGTGGTCACGCTGAAATCGGTGGTGATCACGCCCTCGGCGCCGACGCGCTCGAAGGCCTCGGCCACCAGGGCGCCGAGGTGCGGCTCGGTCGCGGCTATGTTGGCGACCGCGGCCAGCATGCCGTTGCCAGCCGCGGGGCGGGCGGCGGCCTTCAGGGAGGTGGCCACGCGCTCGACCGCGAGATCGATCCCGCGGATGAGATCGACCGCGCGGGCGCCGCGCTCGCTCGCCTCGACGCCGGCCTGGACAAGCGCATTCGCGAGGACGATCGCGGTGGTGGTGCCGTCTCCCGCAAGCGCGTTAGTCTGCATGGAGACTTCGCGGACGACCTGTGCGCCCATGTTCTCGAACCGGTTCGGCAGCTCGATTTCCACCGCGATGCTGACGCCATCGCGCGTGACCATCGGCGTGCCGATCGGCCGGTCGATCATCGCGTTCATCCCCTTGGGCCCGAGCGTCGGCTCCACGGCCGCCGCGAGCCGGCCCACACCGCGGGCCAGCGCGCGCCGCGCTTCGGAATTATGCAGAAGCAGCTTAGCCATTTTGTCTCCCTTCGGCCGAATGACCGGCGCGCTGCGTTGACCGGCCTATTCAGCGGCGACCGCGAGCGGCGAGGCCGCAAGCGCCGCCTTCTTCGCCGCAATGTCGATGCCGTAGAGTTTCGCGGCATTGAGGCCGAGGATCTTTTCCTTGATCGCCGGCGTGAGATCGATGCCGCGCTCCTGCTTCACATCCTCCGGCAGTTCGAAGTTCCAGAATTTCTCGACCAGCCAGCGCGGCGTCCAGATCGCATAGTCGGAGCCGAACAGGATGCGGTCCTCACCGAGCCAGAACAGCAGCTCCCCCATGATTTCGGCGAAATAGCGCGGTCGGGAATGGATGAAGGGCAGGACAACCGCGAGGCCGCCATAGACATTCGCCTCCTGCACCGCAATCCAGCAGAAGTCGTCGATGCGGGGCTGGCCGCAATGCTCGACGACCCAGTTGAGATTGGGGAAATCGGTCGCGGCATAATCCACGTCATGAACGTCGAAGGCATCCTTGCTCAGCGGGATGATGGTCGGGCCCTTGTGGACGTGCATGTTCCTGATGCCGAGCTTCTCGCACAGCTCGAAACATTTGTACGCCTCAGGATCGTTCAGCCGCCAGCCGCGGGACGAACCATTCCATTCGGCGGTGTAAAGTTTCACGCCCTGGATGTTATATGTTTCTTTCATGTAATGTATATATTCGAGCGCCTTCTCGCCATCCCGCGGATCGAACGCGCCATTGATGATGAAGCGCTCGGGATAGCGGGCGGCGACGTCCGCGTTGCGCTCGATCGTGTTGAAACCTGTCTTGTAAAAATCCTTGAGGTAGGTTGACTGCACGATCGCGACATCGTCGGGGCCGTCGATGAAGAGATCCCGATAAAGATCATCTGCGCTGTATTTCTCGAATTTCTCCTTCGGCCACAATTTGTCGGCCGGGCTGAGCGCGTTGTGATAGGCAAAGAAGCATTCGATGAACTGCTTGCCGTGAATGTTGCTCTGGTTCGCCGGGCTGCCGTCCCAGAAATGGGTGTGGCCGTCGACGATGAAGATTTCCTTGCCCTCAGGCGTTACGAACATGGTTTCCTCCACGTGTTGATTGCTTGCTGGGCGGCGCGCCGCGCGGGGTACGCGGGCGCGCCGGAGTGCCGCGGTTCAGATGTATTCGAAGACGTCGTCCATGTTGCCGAACAGGATCACGGTGTTGTCGTCGACGCGGACCATGCGGCCGTAATGCGTCGAGGTGTTCACCTCGAAGATCTCGGCCGTCATGTCACGGCCGAGATACTCGCCGATCTCGTCCATCTTGAAGATCAGCTTCCCGTGACCGTCGATGCGGATCAGGGCGGGCTGGTAGGTGACGGTGACGCCGGGCTTGTCGCTCATGAATTCGGCGATGGCGCGAGCCTCGACCGAATCGTTCATGGTCACACCGCACTGATCCGAAATGGTCTGCTCGAAGGTGATGTCCTTCATCTGCTTGAAGATGGTCGAATGGGTTGCGTCGCGTGCTGCTGTTGACATGATGTTATCTCCTGTGCGGGGCGTCAGGCGAGACCGAGTTCGCCGAGGATCTTGGCGATGCGCTCCTGCGACTGCGCCCGGACATCCTGGAACGAGACGGGTTTGGAATGGGGCATCGACCAGATCGGTTGCAGGCCGAGGGCCGCCTTGTCGGCCAGGGCGCGGTGTTTTTCGAGCCAGCCATGGAGGATGGCCCGGTTCTCGCCGCCATGGGTCTCGTCGTTGGCGAGGAGATACATGAGGTCGATCGTGTTCGCGAGGTTGCGTTCGTAATCGGCCTCGGCGGCGGAGATCACCGGCGGGGTGACGAAATCGTTGTTGGCGGCGGCGACCTGCATCAGGAAGCCGGAGCGGAACAGCTCGCCCACCAGCGGCTCGAAGACGATGTTGATCGCGAAATACTGTTCGAGATAGTCGCTCGACCCCATGATCGTCTCGACCGCCTCACGCGTGCCTTGCCAGATCGGGTCTTCGAGCCAGGCGACCTTGCCGAGCTCGTCGTTCCAGCCGGGAATGTCCATGCCGATTTCGGCGAGGTAGAGCGTGATGTCCTGCGCGAGGCGCATCTTGTAGGAGGAGTTGGTCAGCGTCGCGTTGTTGATCATCTGCGTGTAGCCGTAGCGCTGCGCCTGCATCAGCGAGGTGCCGAGGCCGAATTCGGCGTGTTTCCATGCGCCGAGATGGGCTTGCAGGATGCGCTGCCACGCCTTGTCGAAATTCGCCGGCGCGCCGGCGCGGCGGGCATTGGCGATGACGCTCTGCACCATGGTCTCGATGCGGGACTGGCGCTGGTAGTGCGTGCGTTCCCATTCCTGGTCCGGCGCGCGGAAGGCGTGCCAGTTGCTGCTTTTCAGCGCCGTGGCGTCCTTCACATAGGCGCCCTTGCCGTTCGCGAAGGAGATGATCCAGTTCTGGATCAGGTAGCGCTCGGGATCCGGCTGGACGTCGACCGTGACGTCTTCGTAATGGGTTGCGCGCTTGCCGCGCGGCTCGAAATAGCGGTAACGGCGGCTGTCGGAATCCGCGAAGACCGCCGCTCCCGCGGCACCCGATCCGACTGAACTCGACAAGGCTGGCATGGTTTCTCTCCCTGGGTTTCGGTTTGTCCGTGCGGCGCGCGATCAGTGATCGGCGGGTACGGGGACGCTCGAGGATGTGGTGAACCTGTCAAAGAAGATGCGCTCGTTTTCGAAGCCGTTCATGAACAGCACCGGTTGCAGCGCGTCGATCATGGGGGGGGGGCCGCAAGCATAGACGTCGCCCTCGCCATCGATGCCGAGCGCCTTGAGCCGGGCATCGACACATTCATGCACGAAGCCGCGTTCGCCCTCCCAGCCGGCATCGTTGTTGGCATGCGAGAGAACGGGGATGAATTCCAGTTCGGGATGGCGATCGGCAAGCTGCGCGATGCGGTCGAGATGGAAGAGATCCTCCCGCGTGCGCGCACCGTAGAAGAAGTAGACCGACCGGCTTTCGCCACTGGCGAGATGGTCGTTCAGGATCGACCAGATCGGCGACATGCCGGAGCCGGCGCCGACCAGGATCAGCGGTCCGGTTCGTCCTTCCCGCCGGAAGCAGGTGCCGTAGGGTCCGGTGAGGGAGACATCGGCGCCGATTCTGATTCCGCCGCTGTCGAGCTCGCCGGAGAATTTTCCTTCAGGGTATTTCTTGATGATGAAGGAGAGGCTTTTGGCTTGGTCCGGCGTATTTGCCATGGAAAACGAGCGCGTAATCGTCTCCCCTTTTTCCGTGGTGACGGTAATGTCGACATATTGTCCGGCCCAGAACTTGATCGGGGAGTCGAGAGCGATCGTGATTCCGCGAATATCGTGCGTCAGCCGCGCGATCTCGCTAATCCGGCCGGTGAAGGTCCGCACCGCGATCGCCCGCGCCAGCACTTCCTCGTCGTAGTTGAGGAGTTCGACCTCCATGTCCGAATAGGCAATCGCGCGGCAGAGCAGGATATGGCCGCTTTCGCGTTCCATGTCGTTCAGCGCGAAGGTCGAGTATTTCAGCATGTCGACCTCGCCATCCGTCAGGATGCACTTGCAGGCCGAGCACTGGCCTTCCTTGCAGCCGTGCGGCAGGGCGATGCCCTGGCGGAACGCTGCGTTGAGCACCGTTTCGCCATCCTCGACCTCGAACTCGACACCGACCGGCTCGAGCCTGACCGTATGCGTGCCACCCATCTGGCCCATCTCCCGAAAGTCCATCACGCTCCGGCGGGGTTGCCGGAGGTGTCGCATTGAGAAGGAAGCGGGAGCCGGGGCGAACGGCTCCCGCGAAGTCCGCCGGATCAGTTGAACGGCGTGATCGTGAAGCCCGCACGATACTCGGCGATGTGCTTCGCGCGATCCTCGGGGCTCATCTCCCGCAGCAAGGTCAGCGGCGAGAGCAGGGTGTGGCCGCGCACGTCATCGAGCGTCCACAGTTCGCTGTCCTCGAAGCGCAGATGCGGCTGGGGCACCAGGGTCTTGCCGTCGGAGCGGACGAAGTTGAGATCCTTGATCGCATCGGCGAGATCCCAGCCATGATAGACCGTCTCCCACTCGCGCTTGCCGCTGAAGCGCCCCATCGCGGGGGTCGGGCGGCCCTGATATTCGTCGGCGAAGGCCTCGACGGCGGTCCAGCGATCGAGTTCGTGGGCGAAGGTGTGCAGTTTGCCGTCGATTTCGTCGACTACCATGTCTTCGCGGATGAGGCAGGGAACGAGGCAGCTCCAGCAGCGATGGGGATAGACGTAGCCGACATCCTGGTTGAAGGTGATGACCGTCTCGCCGCGGTGACTGAGCTTGCCGTACCATTTCCAGAAATCACCGAACTTGGCGTACCAACCTGGATATTTGTGTTCGAACCACTCGAAGTCCGCCTCGCGCTGGGCCTCGATGCGCCAGAAATTCACCGGCCAGCCGACGGCGAAGAACTGGGCGACGTGGTGGACGTAGAGCTTCTCGGTCAGGCGCTTCCAGGCGGCCTGGACGTCGTCGTGATGCACCTTGATGCCGTATTTCTCGAGCGGCAGCATGTAGGTGCGGTAGTAATCCTCGAAGATCCAGCGGTGCCACATCTCGGCGTAGGATTCCTTCGACTTGTCGCGATTGGTGGTGCCGTATTCGATGAAGGTGCCGATCGCGGCATCGACGATCGCGTGGTTCTGCCAGAAGGCGTAGCGCAGGTCGCGCTCGAGCAGGAGATGATTTTCCGGCTCCTTGAGGGCGGCCATCAGCATCGAGTGACCGTTGCCGATATGCCGGCTCTCGTCGGACTGCACCGAGAGGAAGACGGTCGGCAGCGCGTAGTCGCCGTTGCGGGCGGCCTCGGAGGGCATGGCGACGAACAGCGTGTTGGTGAACGCCGTTTCAGCGACGACGGTGAGATACATGCAGGCGGCGGTCATCGTGTCGCCGGTGATGAAACCCTCGCCGAACTGTCGGCCGATCGTGGTCGCGTAGCATTTGCCGAAGGCTTCCTCGGTGATGTCAAAGCCCGCCGGGTCGATATAGTTCTCCATGTACCATTTCTTGAGGTTCATCTGGATGGTCGAGTGGCGGAACTCGTCGACCATCTGCATGGTGAACCCGGTGCGCAGATCCTCGCCCGGCGCGAGGCGCGCGACCATCGCCATCGAGCGTGCCGCCGAGATTTCCGGGAAGGGGATGATCGCGAGGAACAGCTTCATCCATTCGACCCAGCGCGGCTCGACATTGCGGAACATGTCGCCGCGTAGCGCCGCGTCGAGCGCGCCATAGACGCGGTTGTCCTTCTCTTCCTGCATCGGGAAGTAGGAGCGCAGCACCTGCTTCATCGGATCGCGCGGTGCCTTGGTGATCTTGTAGTCCGTCGGGAAGGTCATCGCTTCCTGGACATAGGTCGGGTTCCA
>JAJZFF010000483.1 GCA_021805485.1 Pseudomonadota bacterium | reverse complement strand
CGGTGCGGACGGCGGCCTCGAATGCGCGGAGACTGGAGAGAGGCAGGGGTGGGGCCATGCCTGACATGAACCCAATTCACCGTTCGGTGCAAATTTGGCGTTTGTGCGCTCACGCGAAGCTTGGCAAGCAGCCTCCGCTCACTGGAGGAGAACGTCATGTTGCTGCAGGGCCGGACAGCGGTCATCTCGGGCGCGGCATCGGCCCGCGGCATCGGGCTGGCCACGGCGCGGCTGTTCGCGCGCGAGGGCGCGCGGGTCGCGATCCTCGATCTCGACGAAGCTGCTTCCGCCGCCGCCGCCGCCGCGATCGGCCCGGCGCATCGCGGTTTCGCCTGCAACGTGACGCGGGAGGCCGATTGCGCCCGTGCCGCCGAGCGCGTGCTGGGCGAATTCGGCCAGGTCGATATCCTCATCAACAACGCCGGCATCACCCAGCCGCTCAAGCTGATGGACGTCGGCCGCGGCCAGTACGACGCGGTGCTGGACGTCAGCCTGCGCGGCACGCTGCTGCTGTCGCAGGCGTTCGTTCCGCACATGCGCGAACGCAAGTCGGGTTCGATCGCCTGCACCAGTTCGGTTTCCGCCCAGCGCGGCGGCGGCATCTTCGGCGGACCGCACTATTCCGCCGCCAAGGCCGGCATCCTGGGCCTCGCGAAAGCGATGGCGCGCGAGCTCGGCCCGGACAACATCCGCGTCAACTGCGTCACGCCCGGCCTGATCGGCACCGACATCACCGGCGGCAAGCTGACCGACGCGATGAAGACCGAGATCTCCGCCGGCATCCCGCTCGGGCGCATCGGCACCGCCGACGACGTGGCCGGCGCCTTCCTGTTCCTCGCCTCCGATCTGTCGGCGTACATCACCGGCGGGGTGATCGACGTCAACGGCGGCATGCTGATCCACTGAGGACATCCATCATGGCACGCGCACGGCGCAACGTCTCGGCGGCACTGCTCGCCGAGAAAGCGAAGATGATCCGCCGCGAAACGGTGAAGCTCACCGATATCTGCGGCTCCGGACATTACGGCTCCTCGTTCTCGATGGCCGAGCTGGTGTCCTCGCTCTACTACGAGTTCATGCATGTCGATCCGAAGAACCCGCGCTGGGCGGATCGCGACCGGTTCCTGATGGGCAAGGGGCACGCGGCGATCGGTCTGTATCCGATCCTGGCCGATCTCGGCTTCTTCTCCTGGGACGAGCTCTACACCTACACGCGGCTCGGCTCGCCGTTCGGCGATCATCCCGACATGCGCAAGGTGAAGGGGGCGGATTTCTCCTCCGGCTCGATCGGCCACAACCTGTCCGTTTCGGTCGGCATCGCGCTCGGCCTGCGCCTCAAGCGCTCGCCCGGCCGCGTCGTGTGCATGATGGGCGACGGCGAGCAGGCCGAGGGCCAGATCTGGGAAGCGGCAATGAGTGCGGCGCACTACAAGCTGAACAACCTGGTCGGCATCGTCGATATCAACGTGGTCGGCTCGGACGGCGTGGTGTCCGAGACCATGAACAACGAGCCGCTGGACGCGAAATGGGCCGCCTTCGGCTGGGCGGTGCGGCGCATCGACGGCCACGATCTCGCCGCGGTGGGCGACGCGCTCGACTGGGCGCTGAACCAGGACCGCGCGCAGCCGGCGATCATTCTGGCCGATACCATCTCCGGCAAGGGGGTGAGCTTCATGGAACACACCTGGCAATGGCACCTCGGCTATCTCGGTCCGGCGGACCGCGACCGGGCGCTGGCCGAGATCGAGAGGGGCTGAGACATGTCCGACGCCTATGCCGCGATCCGCAATCCTTCGGTGGATATGCGCGAATCGACCGTCAAGCCCGAGTTCGACCAGGCCTCCTGGGACATGGTCGGCAGCCTCAATCTGTCGTTGCAGCTGCCGACCGGGCAGGTGCTGATCGAGCTCGCCGAGGCAGGCCACGATGAGATCGTGGTGCTGACCGCCGATCTCGGCCGGCCGACCCAGGTGATCAATTTCGGCAAGCGGTTCCCCGACCGCTACTTCAACTTCGGCATCGCCGAGCGCAACATGATCGGCGCCGCCGCGGGCCTCGCCACCACCGGGCTCACGCCGGTGATCTCCAACTACAGCTTCTTCCTGGCGCTGATGGGGGCGGAGAATATCCGCAACGACATCGCCTATCCGAACCTGAAGGTGCGGATGGTCGGCACCCATTCGGGCCTGGCGATGGGCTTCTACGGCACCAGCCACCATTGCAACGAGGATATCGGCCTGCTGCGCGCCATCGCCGGGCTCACCGTGATGGCGCCGTGCGACGCCAACGCGATCCGCGCCGCGCTGACCTCCACCATCGACCATGACGGGCCGATCTATTTCCGGCTCGGGCGGGGGCGCGAGCCGGTCGTGTACGATGCGCCGCCGGCGTGGAAGATCGGCGGGTCCACCGTCTTCGCCGAAGGCCGCCATGCCACGGTGTTCGCGATCGGCAATCTGGTGAGCGCGGCGCTCGGCGCGCGCGCGATCCTCGCCAAGGAGGGCATCGATCTCGGCGTGGTGGACAGCTACTCGATCCGCCCGATCGACGAGGCGCCGATCCTCGCCGCCGCGCGCGCCCATGGCGTGCTGCTCTCGGCCGAGGAACATAACGTCACCGGCGGCTTCGGCGACGCGGTCGCCTCCGTGCTCGCCGCGCACGGCGTCGGCGCGAAGCTCTCGCGCATCGGCCTGCCCGATCAGTATTCGCTGCTCGGGCCGCCCACGCATCTCTATCGCCACTACGGGCTCGACGCCGAGGGTGTCGCCGCCCGCGTCCGCACGGCACTTGCCGGGGCCTGATCCGGCGTTTCGCTTCCAAGGGGAAAAGTCCATGCAGAACAAACTGTCGCGCCGCGCCGTCCTGGCCGGTTCCGCCGCGCTGCCGCTGGTCGCGATCGGCGCCGGCACGGCCCGCGCGGCCAAGTACACGCTGCGCCTGGCCACCGGCCAGGCGCCGTCCCACCCGGTCAACATCCGCGCCGGCGAGGCGATCGCCCGGCTCGCCAAGGCCACCGGCGGGGCGCTCGAGATCAAGCTG
>JAJZFF010000557.1 GCA_021805485.1 Pseudomonadota bacterium | reverse complement strand
AAACCCACACCCAGGCGGTGAGCCCGCAGGCCGATCTCGACAACCTCAAGCGCAAGCTCGATGCCGGGGCGACCCGCGCGATCAGCCAGGTCTTCTTCGAAACCCGCCACTTCCTCGACTTTCTCGATCGCGCGCTGGCCGCCGGCATCACCGCGCCGATCATCCCCGGCATCATGCCAGTCTCCAACTTCGCCCAGGCGAAGCGGATCAGCGAGATGGCCGGCACCCATGTCCCCGCCTGGATGGGCGAGATGTTCGACGGGCTCGATGACGATGCCGAGACCCGCAAGATGGTCGCCGCCAGCATCGCCGCCGAGCAGGTGCGCACGCTGCAGGCCAACGGCATCGACGAGTTCCATTTCTACACCCTCAACCGCGCCGACCTCACCTACGCGATCGCACGCATCCTGGGCGTGAAGCCGGCCAGGTGAGCGACTATCTCGACAGGCTGAACACCGCCCAGCGCGAAGCCGTCGAGGCGGTGGACGGGCCGGTGCTGGTGCTGGCCGGCGCCGGCACCGGCAAGACCCGCGTGCTGACCACCCGCTTCGCCCATATCCTCCTCACCCGCCGCGCCTTTCCGAACCAGGTGCTCGCCGTCACCTTCACCAACAAGGCGGCGCGGGAGATGCGCGAGCGCGTCTCCGCCCTGCTCGGTGAGCCGGCCGAAGGCCTTTGGCTCGGTACCTTCCACGCGCTCGCCGCGCGGATGCTCCGCCGCCATGCCGAACTCGTCGGCCGCACGTCGAATTTCTCGATCCTCGACCCGGACGACCAGCTCCGCCTGCTCAAGCAGGTGATGGAGGCGCGGCGGATGGACGTGAAGCGCTTCACCCCGCAGGGGCTGATGGGCACGATCCAGCGCTGGAAGGATCGCGGCCTGCTGCCGGACCAGGTTCCGCGCGAGCTCGATATCGACTGGGGTGCCGAATCCGCGCGCGACCTCTACACCGCCTACCAGGAACGGCTGCAAGCGTTGAACGCGATGGATTTCGGCGACCTGCTGATGCTCGCGACCGACCTGCTCAAGCGCGAGCCCGAGATCCTTGCGCAGTATCACCGCCGCTTCCGCTACATCCTGGTCGACGAATACCAGGACACCAACCTCGTCCAGTATTACTGGCTGCGGCTGCTCGCCCAGGCCTCGAAGAACATCTGCTGCGTGGGCGACGACGACCAGAGCATCTATTCCTGGCGCGGTGCGGAGATCGAGAACATCCTGCGCTTCGAGCAGGATTTCCCGGGTGCGAAAATCGTCAGGCTGGAGGCGAATTACCGCTCGACGGCGCCGATCCTGCGCGCCGCCTCGGCGCTGATCGCGCATAATGAAGGCCGGCTCGGCAAGACGCTGCATGCCGGGCGGAACGATGCCGAGGGCGAGAAGGTCGAGGTTCTCGCCTTCTGGGATTCGGACGAGGAAAGCCGCGCCGTCGCCAGCCGGATCGAAGGGCTGCGCGCCGACGGCCACAAGCTCGCCGAATGCGCGGTGCTGGTCCGCGCCGGCTTCCAGACCCGCGGCTTCGAGGAGCGCTTCATCACCATCGGCCTGCCCTATCGCATTGTCGGCGGCCTGCGCTTCTACGAGCGGGCGGAAATCCGCGACGCCATCGCCTATCTGCGGCTGCTGGCCCAGCCGGCGGACGACCTCGCTTTCGAGCGCATCGTCAACACGCCGAAACGCGGCCTGGGCGACACCGCGCTGCGCACCCTGCACGAGCGCGCCCGCGCCGATGGCGTCCCGCTCGCCGAGGCCGCGAGCCGCGTGGTCGCCGAAGGCGGGCTGCGCGGCAAGGCGCGGGACGGGCTGCGCACCCTGCTCGCCCAGTTCGCCGAATGGCGCGAGACCCTGCGGCTCGATGGCCATGTCGTCGCCCTTTCCACCCTGCTCGATGCCAGCGGCTACATCGCGATGTGGCAGGAGCAGAAAACCCCCGAGGCGGCCGGCCGGATCGAGAACCTGAAGGAGTTGGTCCGCGCCGTCGCCGAGTTCGAGACGCTCGGCGGCTTTCTCGAACATGTCGCCCTCGTGATGGACAACGACAATGAACCGGACGACGACAAGGTCGTGCTGATGACGCTGCACGCGGCGAAGGGGCTGGAGTTCGACACCGTGTTCCTCCCCGGCTGGGAAGAGGGCGTGTTCCCCAACCAGCGCGCGCTCGACGAGGGCGGCGGCCGCGCGCTGGAGGAGGAACGCCGCCTCGCCTATGTCGGCATCACCAGGGCGAAGCAGCGCGCCATCATCTCACACTGCGCCAACCGCCGGATCTACGCCAACTGGCAAAGCAGCGTGCCGTCCCGCTTCATCGAGGAACTGCCGGAGGATGCGATCCGTACCGGCGGCTCCGCGGCGCTTGAGCAGCGCAACGCACCGCCCGTCTTCGCCACCGCGCGCCCGCTGGTCGCCGCCCGGCGGGCGAGCGGCGAACACGCCGATGCCTGGGCCGCCACCCCGCGCCCGCCCCGCACCGACAGGATCACCGAAGGAACCCGCGTGTTTCACCAGAAATTCGGCTACGGCGTCGTGATCGACGCGGAAGACGACCGGCTCGACATCCGTTTCGACAATGCCGGCGAAAAACGCGTGCTCGACCGTTTCGTGGAGCGGGCGTGATGGCGCGGGGCGGCGTGGAAATGCTCGAGCGCGTCACCGTGACGGTGCCGGAGGAAGCGCTCGAATCCTTCGAGGCGGCGCTGGAGACGTGCTGCCGCAGCGTCGGCTTCTTTCTCGACGAGGCGAACGGCACTTGGATCGTCGAGGGGCTGCGCGAGCCCGGCAGCGCGGATGGCGACCTCGCCGCCGCCCTGCTGCTGGCCGAGGCCGCGAGCGGCGTCAGCCCCGCGGTCGAGCGGGCGCTGGTGCCGGCCGGCGGCTGGCTCGCCCGCAGCTACGAAGGCTTCCCCGAGCAGATGATCGGTCACCGCTTCGCCATACGCGGTACCCATGTCACTACACCGCTGGCGGCGGGGCGCATCACCGTCCTGCTCGATGCCGGCCTCGCCTTCGGCACCGGCGAACACGGCTCGACGCGCGGCTGC
>JAJZFF010000556.1 GCA_021805485.1 Pseudomonadota bacterium | reverse complement strand
ATCCAGAAGGCGCGCTGGAGCGGCGGAACCACTGGGAGAAAACCAGTCATTCACTCCTCGTCGGCGCCATCCTGCATGTGCTCTACGCCGAGCCGGACAAGACGCTCGCCGGCGTTGCCAATTTCCTCTCGGATCCGCGCCGCCCGATCGAGACGACGCTGCGGGCGATGATGACCACGCCGCATCTCGGTCGGGCTGGCGTCCACCCCGTCGTCGCCAGCTCGGCGCGGGAACTGTTGAACAAGAGCGAGAACGAGCGCTCTGGCGTTCTATCCACCGCGATGTCGTTCCTCGGCCTCTATCGCGATCCCGTGGTGGCGGCCGTGACGCACCAATGCGACTGGCGAATCCGCGACCTGGTCGAAGGCGAACGGCCGGCGACCCTCTATCTCGTGGTGCCGCCATCGGACATCAGCCGAACCAAGCCGCTGGTCCGGCTGATCTTGAACCAGATCGGCCGGCGCCTGACCGAGGATCTGAATGCGAAGGGCAAGCGTCACCGCCTGCTGCTCATGCTCGACGAATTCCCGGCTCTGGGCCGGCTCGATTTCTTCGAGAGCGCCTTGGCGTTCATGGCCGGTTACGGCCTGAAGGCGTTTCTGATCGCGCAGTCGCTGAACCAGATCGAGAAGGCCTACGGTCAGAACAATTCGATCCTCGACAACTGCCATGTGCGCGTCAGCTTCGCCAGCAACGACGAGCGCACCGCCAAACGGGTGTCGGACGCACTCGGCACCGCGACCGAAATGAGAGCTATGAAGAACTACGCGGGCCATCGGCTCAGCCCTTGGCTCGGCCACCTGATGGTCTCCCGTCAGGAGACGGCGCGCCCGCTGCTGACACCTGGCGAAGTGATGCAGTTGCCCCATGACGATGAGCTGGTCCTGGTCTCGGGCTGCCATCCGATTCGGGCAAAGAAGGCGCGGTACTTCGAAGACCCGCAGATGAAGGTACGCATCTTGCCGCCGCCGAAGCTCACCGCCCTGGCTGCGCTGGGGCTCACAGAAGTCCGAGCGACATCGATAGCAGGCAACTGGGATGGCGCGGTGGTATCGTCGCCGTCCGCCGCCTCGACCGAGGACCCGGCCAATTCCGGCATTCGCCGCGAGCCCGAATTGCCTGAACCGGAAGAAATTGCCCCGGAGCCGCGCAAGCCGGTCCACGAGTTCGACCCCCTGGAGGATGAGACCGACGACGAGGTCCAGCGCCAGCGCGTAATGGAACGCAATTTCAGAACGGTCGCGCGCCAGACGGCGATCGACCCCGCCGATGACCTCGGAATGTGAGATCATGCGGACGAAGCACACCTTCCGATTGCCGCCCGATCTCGCGCGCAAGCTTGCCGACTATGCAGCGCGCAAGCGCGTGCCGCAGGCACTAATCGTGGAAGCCGCACTGGCCTCGCACCTGTCGCCGGATGGGGCTGACCGGCTGGAGGCGGCGCTGGCACGCCGGCTTGATCGGATGAGCCGGCACCTGGAGCGGATTGAGCGCCATGTCGATATCTCCAACGAGGCGCTCGCGGTATTCGTGCGCTTCTGGCTGACCAGCACGCCCGCGCTGCCGGACGCCGCCCTTGCGGCTGCGCAGACCAAAGGCCGTGAGCGATACGAGGGCTTCGTCGAGGCGCTCGGGCGACGTCTTGCCCGCGGGCGGAAGTTGTCGGACGAGATCAGTCAGGACGTGGGCGAGACGGCGCCATCTTCCGGCGAGCAAGCGTAATGCTCGAGCAAGCGTAATGCTTGTGACCAGCGACAATCCCGGCCGCATGTCTTTCTAACCCCGAGCCCTCCGTCCTCATCGCCGTTGTTGCATGGACCCATTTCCGGCTCTTTCTAATCAACCCCGGTCATCAATCCGCCTCGACGAGGCGCGTTTTCGGGGTTCGCAGTGACGACGATCTCGTTCCGTTCAGAAGCCTTCGCCCGCGGCGCGCGCATGCTGCGCACGGCGCTTGGCCCCGCGATCGCCGGCTATCTCGAAGACCCCAGCATCGTCGAGGTGATGCTCAATCCCGATGGCCGGCTCTGGATCGACCGGCTGTCGGGCGGGCTTGAGGACACCGGTTGCCGGGTCACCCCGGCCGATGCCGAGCGGATTGTGCGGCTCGTCGCCCATCATGTCGGCGTCGAGGTCCATGCCGGCAGCCCGCGCGTCTCGGCCGAGTTGCCGGAAAGCGGGGAGCGGTTCGAGGGTCTGGTGCCCCCTGTCGTGGCGGCGCCGTGCTTCGCCATTCGCCGCCCGGCCGTCGCGGTCTTCACCCTCGGCGATTATGTCGAGGCTGGCATCATGTCCGGCGCGCAAGCCGAGCTGCTTCGCGTGGCGGTCCGGGAACGGAAGAACATCCTCGTCGCCGGCGGCACCTCGACCGGCAAGACGACGCTGGTCAACGCGATGCTTGCCGAGGTCGCCAAGACCGGCGACCGCGTGGTGCTGATCGAGGATACACGGGAACTGCAATGCGCCGCGCCCAACCTCGTGGCGCTGCGCACCAAGGACGGCGCGGCATCGCTGTCTGATCTCGTGCGCTCATCTCTGCGGTTGCGGCCCGACCGCATTCCGATCGGCGAGGTGCGCGGCGCCGAAGCCCTCGATCTCCTGAAGGCCTGGGGCACCGGCCATCCCGGCGGCGTCGGCACGCTGCACGCGGGCTCCGCCATCGGCGCGCTGCGCCGCCTCGAACAGCTCATCCAGGAAGCCGTCGTCACCGTCCCGCGCGCGCTCATCGCCGAGACTATTAACCTCATCGCCGTGCTCACCGGCCGCGGTTCCGCGCGGCGGCTCGCGGAACTCGCCCGCGTCGAGGGCCTCGGCCCGACCGGCGACTACGTCCTCACACCAGCAGGAGAACAGTGATGCTCAACCGCATCCGCCAGCGTCTCGCAACGGCCTGTGCCTTCCTTCTTTTCGCGGGACTGACCGCACCCGCCTATGCCGCCGGGTCCAACATGCCCTGGGAGCAGCCGCTGCAGCAGATCCTCGATTCGATCCAGGGTCCCGTCGCCAAGATTATCGCGGTGATCGTCATCATCATGACCGGC
>JAJZFF010000640.1 GCA_021805485.1 Pseudomonadota bacterium | reverse complement strand
CGGCCCGCTGGCGATGTTGATCGCGAAATACTGTTCGAGATAGTCGCTCGACCCCATGATCGTCTCGACCGCCTCGCGCGTGCCCTGCCAGATCGGGTCTTCGAGCCAGGCGACCTTGCCGAGCTCGTCGTTCCAGCCGGGAATGTCCATGCCGATTTCGGCGAGGTAGAGCGTGATGTCCTGCGCGAGGCGCATCTTGTAGGAGGAGTTGGTCAGCGTCGCGTTGTTGATCATCTGCGTGTAGCCATAGCGCTGCGCCTGCATCAGCGAGGTGCCGAGCCCGAATTCGGCATGTTTCCAGGCGCCGAGATGGGTTTGCAGGATGCGCTGCCAGGCCTTGTCGAAATTCGCCGGCGCGCCGGCGCGGCGGGCATTGGCGATCACGCTCTGCACCATGGTCTCGATGCGGGACTGGCGCTGGTAATGCGTGCGCTCCCATTCCTGGTCCGGCGCGCGGAAGGCATGCCAGTTGCTGCTTTTCAGCGCCGTGGCGTCCTTCACATAAGCACCCTTGCCGTTCGCGAAGGAGATGATCCAGTTCTGGATCAGGTAGCGCTCGGGATCGGGCTGGACATCGACCGTGACGTCTTCGTAATGGGTGGCGCGCTTGCCGCGCGGCTCGAAATAGCGGTAGCGGCGGCTGTCGGAATCCGCGAAGATCGCCGCTCCCGCGGCACCCGATCCGACTGAACTCGACAAGGCTGGCATTGTTTCTCTCCCTGGGTTTCGGTTGGCCCGTGCGGCGCGCGATCAGTGACCGGCGGGTACGGGAACGCTCGAGGATGTGGTGAACCTGTCAAAGAAGACGCGCTCGTTTTCGAAGCCGTTCATGAACAGCACCGGCTGCAGCGCATCGATCATGGGGGGTGGTCCGCAGGCATAGACGTCGCCCTCGCCGTCGATGCCGAGCGCCTTCAGCCTGGCGTCGACACATTCATGCACGAAGCCGCGTTCGCCCTCCCAGCCGGCATCGCCGCTCGCGTGCGAGAGAACGGGGATGAATTCCAGCTCCGGGTGGCGGTCCGCAAGCTGCGCGATGCGGTCCAGATGGAACAGATCCTCCCGCGTGCGCGCGCCGTAGAAGAAGTAGACCGGCCGGCTTTCGCCGCTGGCGAAATGGTCGTTCAGGATCGACCAGATCGGCGACATGCCGGAGCCGGCGCCGACCAGGATCAGCGGTCCGGTTCGTCCTTCCCGTCGGAAGCAGGTGCCGTAGGGCCCGGTGAGGGAGACATCGGCGCCGATCCTGATTCCGCCGCTGTCGAGTTCTCCGGAGAATTTTCCTTCGGGATATTTCTTGATGATGAAGGAGAGGCTTTTGGCTTGGTCCGGCGTATTTGCCATGGAAAACGAGCGCGTAATCGTCTCCCCTTTTTCCGTGGTGACGGTAATGTCGACATATTGTCCGGCCCAGAACTTGATCGGGGAGTCGAGGTCGATCGTGATTCCGCGAATGTCGTGCGTCAGCCGCGAAATCTCGCTGATCCGGCCGCTGAAGGTCCGCACCGCGATCGACCGCGACAGAACCTCCTCGTCATAGTTGAGAAGCTCGACCTCCATGTCGGAGTAGGCGATCGCGCGGCAGAGCAGGATATGGCCGCTCTCCCGCTCCGTGTCGTTGAGCGCGAAGGTCGAGTACCTGAGCATGTCGACCTCGCCATCCGTCAGGATGCACTTGCAGGCCGAACACTGGCCCTCCTTGCAGCCATGCGGCAGGGCGATGCCCTGGCGGAACGCGGCGTTGAGCACCGTCTCGCCATCCTCGACCTCGAACTCGACCCCGACCGGTTCGAGCCTGACCGTATGCGTACCACCCATCTGGCCGATCTCCCGAAAGTCCATCACGCTCCGGCTGGGTTGCCGGAGATGTCGCGTTGAGAAGGAAGCGGGAGCCGGGGCGAACGGCTCCCGCGAAGTGCGCCGGATCAGTTGAACGGCGTGATCGTGAAGCCCGCGCGATATTCGGCGATATGCTTCGCGCGATCCTCCGGGCTCATCTCCCGCAGCAAGGTGAGCGGCGAGAGCAGGGTGTGGCCGCGCACGTCGTCGAGCGTCCACAGTTCGCTGTCCTCAAAGCGCAGATGCGGCTGGGGCACCAGGGTCTTGCCGTCGGAGCGGACGAAGTTGAGATCCTTGATCGCGTCCGCGAGATCCCAGCCGTGATAGACCGTCTCCCACTCGCGCTTGCCGCTGAAGCGGCCCATCGCGGGGGTCGGGCGGCCCTGATATTCGTCGGCGAAGGCCTCGACGGCGGTCCAGCGATCGAGCTCGTGGGCGAAGGTGTGCAGCTTGCCGTCGATTTCGTCGACCACCATGTCCTCGCGGATCAGGCAGGGGACGAGGCAGCTCCAGCAGCGATGCGGATAGACGTAGCCGACATCCTGGTTGAAGGTGATGACCGTCTCGCCGCGATGGCTGAGCTTGTCGTACCACTTCCAGAAATCGCCGAACTTCGCGTACCACCCGGGGTATTTGTGTTCGAACCACTCGAAGTCCGCCTCGCGCTGGGCCTCGATGCGCCAGAAGTTCACCGGCCAGCCGACGGCGAAGAACTGGGCGACGTGGTGGACATAGAGCTTCTCGGTCAGCCGCTTCCACGCGGCCTGGACGTCGTCGTGATGCACCTTGATGCCGTATTTCTCGAGCGGCAGCATGTAGGTGCGGTAGTAATCCTCGAAGATCCAGCGGTGCCACATCTCCGCATAGGATTCCTTCGACTTGTCGCGATTGGTGGTGCCGTATTCGATGAAGGTGCCGATCGCGGCATCGACGATCGCGTGGTTCTGCCAGAAGGCGTAGCGCAGGTCGCGTTCGAGCAGGAGATGGTTGTCCGGCTCCTTGAGGGCGGCCATCAGCATCGAGTGGCCGTTGCCGATATGCCGGCTCTCGTCGGACTGCACCGAGAGGAAGACGGTCGGCAGCGCGTAGTCGCCGTTGCGGGCGGCCTCGGAAGGCATGGCGACGAACAGCGTGTTGGTGAACGCGGTTTCAGCGACGACGGTGAGATACATGCAAGCGGCGGTCATCGTGTCGCCGGTGATG